>JBIOJD010000089.1:0-11580 GCA_044450485.1 Polyangiales bacterium
CAAGAGCTGGGGGCGTGCTCGGCTCACCGTGACGTATTCGAATGGAACCGTGCAGAGCGTTCACTACTACGTCACCAAGCCCGCGAGCCAGGTCGTCTCCGACCTCGGCACGTTCCTGACCACCAAGGCTTGGTACGTCGATGCCAGCGATCCGTTCGGCCGCAGCCCCTCGGTCATGACCTACGACCACGAGCTCGGCCAGAGCGTGACGCAGAGCAGACGCGTCTGGGTCGCAGGTCTGGGAGACGACGGCGGCGCGACTTGGTTGGCAGGCGCGATGAAACTGTTCGGTCAGCCCGATGCGGCGCAGGTGGCGCAGTATCAAGACTTCATCGACAAAGTGATCTGGGGCGGGCTGCAGTACAAAGACGGCGCGCAACAATATGGCGTCAAGCGCTCGCTGTTCTATTACGAGCCGACCCAGATGCCCGGTTACTACAGCACCAGCGTGCAGTGGATCGACTCCACGACTGGGCAAACCTATTGGGGCGCCTGGAACCGCGCGCACACGCTCGAGGTTCCGCGCTCGTACAACTACCCGCACGTGGCGGCGCTCTACTGGGTCATGTATCGACTGGCGCGCAACTACACGGGCCTGGTCACGAACCACCCGTGGGATTGGTATCTGACCCAGGCGTACCAGACCGTCGTGGCGATGACCACGATCGGCACCGACTACACCAAGTACGGCTTGATGGACGGCACCGTGTTCCTCGAAATCTTGAGCGACTTGAAGCGCGAGGGTCGGACCCAAGACGCCAGCGATCTCGAGAGCCGCATGCAAGCGCGCGAGAGCGTATGGAAGACCCAGAACTACCCGTTCGGCAGCGAGATGCCCTGGGACTCCACGGGTCAAGAAGAGGTCTATGCCTGGACGCGGCACTTCGGCGACACAGACAAAGCCAAGGTCTGCGTGGATGCCGTCACGGGGTACATGCCCGCCGTGCCGCACTGGGGCTACAACGGGTGCGCGCGCAGGTATTGGGACTTCATCTACGGTGGCGCCAAGATCGATCGGCTGGAGCGCATGATCCATCACTACGGATCGAGCCTCAACGCCACCGTGGTGCTTAGCGACTTCCGCGATCATCCGGACGACGACTACCTGCTGCGAATCGGCTACGCGGGCATGATGGGGTCGCTCACCAACATCGATCAGGACGGCTTCCCGTCGATGGCGTTTCACTCGTACCCCGACACGCTGCGCTGGGATCCGGTCAGCGGAGACTACGGGCTCAACTTCTTTGGCCACGCCGAGAACACGGCGACCTACGTCGTCGACCATCCGGACTTCGGCTGGCAGGCATTCGGCGGCAACGTCAGTGTCTCGGGCACGAGCGTGCAGGTCACCGTGCTCGACTCTCTGCGCAAGCGCGTCTACCTCGCGCCCGTGGGCCTGTGGCTCACGCTCGACGCGGGCCAGTTCCAGACGGTGACCTACGACACGCAGAGCCACGCCGTGCACATCGTGCTGGCCCCTGCGGACGCGAATACACCCGTTGCCCGCCTACGCGTCGAGCAGCCCGCAATGGCCCTGCCCATGAACGCGCAGGCCGTCACCTACGCCGCCAGCGGGTCAGTGGCCAAAGAACGCGACTGCTACACCGTGCCGCTCGCCACGGCTCCTGCGACCGTCGATCTGGTAGCGAACTGACGCTCGCGCCTCCAGTGGGTGCACACGCGCCCGTCAGTCGCTGCGCCCGCGGCCATCGTCGCCGCAGCCGAGCAGTGCCTCGACTTCGGCCTGCGGTAGCGCGATGCCGATGGCGCGCAGACCGGGCACGATTTGGTCGCGCACGACGCTGAGCGCCAGAGGGACGTACTGCACCGGTGGTACCCAACCGAGCGCGTAGACCTCTTCGTCGCGCAAGAAGCTCCGCGTGTCGACTACGACGTCGGTCGTACCTGGCGTTAGGCGCATGAACTTGCGCCACAGTGGGGCGTAGCTCGCGAGCGTCGACAGAGCGACCCGTGCCAGGCGCTCGCGCTCGGCGTCGTCGAGGCGCTCGCCGGCCCACTCGAAGTACAAGCTGCCGAAGCGTTTGTGACGGGCTTCGTCGCGCAAGATGCTCGCGTACACCGAGCGCACGAGCGGATGCGTGGTCGTGCGCATCATCGGTGCAGCCGTTCCGCCCGCATACACTTCAGCGATGCAGCCGATGCGCAACGCCAACTCGTTGGCGCGCTGAAAGGGCGTCAGGTCCGGCGACAGCCGAGGCGACAGGCGCTCCGGCTCGAACGCGCGCAGTGCAGCGCCTCCGAGCTGCATCACGAGGCGGCTCGCCAGCTCGACGTGCCTTGCTTCGTCGGCCAGGAAGTCGCCTGTCATCCCGATCAGGTCGAGCGGTGCTTTGGCCAGCGTCAGCGCCGCGACCACGTCGGAGAACGCGGCGATCGCGACGTACTCGCTGTGGGCCACGTCGGTCCACACGTTGCGCGCGGCGATGACAGCGGCTTCGGAAAAGCGCGCCGGGTCCAGCGTGTCCCACGCGAAGTCGTCTACGCCGGGGCGCGCCTTGTGGAAGTGGTGCTCGGCGACGCCGCCCATCCACTCCAGCTCGAACCGATCGGACACTGGGCTAACCCGCGTCCTTGCAACCGCCGGCGTCGGGTAGCCGAATGATCACGCCATGAACGGGTGGGAACAGTGGTAGCCCCGCATCGCAGTCTGGCGGTCGCGGGACCACCCCCGGGGGATGCACCACCCCAGCATCGACCGCTCTGCCCGCGTCGAGAGTCGGCACCATCATCACCCCGGGCGCACCGCCTGTGCCCGAGGGGATGGGGACCACGCCCGTGGTCACGACCATGCCGTGAAAGGTGCCCGCGTCCGGCGGCCGGGCCACCACACCCGGCGGCGGCTGAGTGACCATGCCTGCGTCTCCCGATCCAGTGGTGCCGGGCGCCTCGACGGCCTGATGACCCTCGACGCATCCAGACGCCAGGGCTGAGGCCGAAGCTGCCACGGACAACACGAAGGAGCGTTTCTTGCGTGGGGGTTTGCGCATGTTCCTCGTATCTAGCATGCCACATGCCACGTCTCGAATCCGGGTTGCCGCCCAGAGCGCCAGGTGGTTCCGCAGCCTCTCCACGCAAGGGATGCGGCCTATGTGCCAACCTGTGCCACGAACGATCCCACGAACGGCAGCGCGTCACAGGCTGCGCGTGACCGGGTTTGGTAGGCTCCCGGCCCGAGGTGCCGACATGGACTACCGCGAGATTCTCTATCAGTTGGGCGACCACGTTCTGACCATCACGTTGAATCGTCCGGACAAGCTCAACGCGTTCACCCTGCGCATGTGCGCCGAGCTGTTGCACGCGCTCGACCAGGCCGACGCCGACGACGATGTCCGTGCGGTGGTGTTGACCGGTGCAGGCCGCGCCTTCTGTGCGGGCGCCGATCTCTCGAGGGGTGCCAATACGTGGGCTGCCAGTCATTCGGCCGCGGGCGCCAGCTTCGCGTTCGACGCCGAGCAGGGTGATTCGGGCGGTCAGCTCACGCGCCGCATGTTCGAGTGTCGCAAGCCGCTGATCGTGGCGATCAACGGTGCGGCCGTCGGCGTGGGCTTGACCATGACGCTCGCGGCGGACATGCGCCTGTGCGTGCGCGAGGCCAAGCTCGGCTTCGTGTTCGCGGCGCGCGGCATCGTGCCGGAGGCGTGCTCGGCGTGGTTTCTGCCGCGCATCGTCGGCATCGCGCAAGCCCTCGAGTGGGCGTACACCGCCCGCATCTTTGCTCCCGACGAAGCGTTGCGGGCGGGCCTCGTGCGCAGCTTGCACGCGCCCGAGGAGCTCTTGCCGGCCGCCCATGCATTGGCACGGGAAATCGCCGACAACGCCGCGCCTGTTTCGGTCGCGCTCACTCGCCAGATGATGTGGAAGATGTTGTGCGCGGATCATCCGGTGGTCGCGCATCGGCTGGACACCGAGGCCATCTTCGCGCGCGGCGCTTCGGCCGATGCCAAGGAAGGCATCGAGGCATTTCTGCAGAAGCGTCCCGCGCGCTTCGTCGACAGTGTGAGCGAGCAGCTACCGCGCTACGACGGCTTCTTTCCACGCAAGTCGTTCGGGAAGTAGCTTGGGCCGACGACTCGGCTGTGGACGGCGCGCGGCCGTGATGGCACAGTGACGTCGTGCTGTCTTCGGTGGTCGGTGCGTTCAGGGCCATCTTGCAGACGCCCCGGTTCCTGCTGAACCCCAATCCGGCGGCGTACTACGACTACCTCGGCGACGACGTCGTCGAGGGTCACCACGGGAAATTCTCGGACCCGAGCAAGCCGCTGTGGCTGAACCTCGGCTACTGGAAGAGCGCCCGCGTATACCCGGACGCTGCGCAGGCGCTTGCCGCGCAGCTCGCGGAGGCCGCGCAGCTCGGCCCCGCGGACGCGTTGCTCGACGTGGGCTTTGGGTTCGCCGAGCAAGACCTATTCTGGCTCGAGCGCTACGGGGTGCGCCACATCACCGGCATCAACATCACACCGATGCAAGTGCAGCGCGCGCAGGAGCGCGTGGCCGCGCGCGGGCATGCGGGGCGCATCGATTTGCGCGTCGGGTCCGCGACCGAGCTGCCGTTCGAGGCTGGCTCGTTCGACAAAATCACAGCGCTCGAGTGTGCGCACCACTTCGACACCCGCGAGCGTTTCTTCGCCGAGGCGTTTCGCGTACTGCGCCCGGGTGGCCGGCTCGCGACTGCGGACGGCACTTCGTGCGCGGGCGATCCCCCACCCAAGCTCGTGCAGCGCATGGCGCTCAAGCGCTGGTGCGTGCCGCTCGCGAACCTGTACGACCGCGACGAGTATTGCCGTAAGCTCGAAGCCGTCGGCTTTCGCGACGTGCGAGCCGAGTCGATCCGCAACTACGTGTTTCCCGGCTGCACCAAGTATCACGCACTGCGCAACCGCGGCGTGCCGATGAACGAAGCCGTGATCGCGCTCAGTCAGCAGGAGATCGACGAGTGCTACGGCCTCGAGCTGTGGAAGCTCACAGGCCTCACCGACTACGTGCTGTTTTCCGCGCAGAAGCCTTGATGACCGGGAGGGTTACGCGACCCTCCCGCCCGTCGAGCAAAGCTCCGGCCCTGCGGGGGCCCACCCTCCCGCGGGGTTCGCTTCGCTCACGCGCGAGCGGCCATCCTGGTCTCCGGATCTGATATCGTCAGGTATCTCGATGCTCGCGGGCCTCAAGATCGTCATCGGCGTGGTCGTCTACCGCCTGCGCAAGCTCGAGATGGCGAACCTCGCGGGTGCCGTGTCGATCGCGTTGGCGTTGCACTTGCCGTGGCTCGAGGTCGGCTACCGCACGGCGTTCGCGTTCCTGCTCAACGTGCTCGTGTATCTCAACAACGACTATCACGACATCGGCACCGACCTGCGCTCGACCGACAAGGATGCCCACAAGTCGCGCTTCTTCGCCGAGCATATGCGTGCGGCGCTGGTTGCGCAGTGGGTGCTGGTCGCGATCCTGGCCGCCGTCGCGCTGCTCGTCGACCGCGGGCTGCTGGTCGCATTGGTAGCCGGTGGCGGTAGCTGCATCCTCTACTCGGCCAAGCTCAAGCATCTGCCGGGTTGGGACATCATCGCCATGATGATCTGGGGCGCAGCCATGCCGCTGTGCGGTTCGCCGCTCGACAGCACGCTCGGCTTGTGTCTCGCGCTACAGCTCGGTTTGTTCTCGGGTGTCTTCGAGAGCGTGCAAGTGATGCGCGACGCCGACCAGGACGCGCTCGAAGGCCTGCGCACGACCGGTGTCGTGCTCGGCAAGGCGCGCACGCTCGTGCTCGCGCGCGCTATCATGGTCGCGTCGAGCGTGTACGCGCTGCTCGTGCTGCATCCGTTGGCGGCGGTGATCAGCGCAGGCGCGCTCGTGCTGCCGTTCGCGCCCGATCGCGTGGAGCGCTACTGGACACGCATCAAGATGGTGTACGGCGTGGCGTGGCTCGCGCTCTGTGGCTTCGTGTACCTGTACGGGCATAGCCAGGGCCTTCTCGTCTCCATCGGTCGAGCAGCAAGCTGATCTCCGCGAGGTGACGGGCGTGGCGGTGCCGAGCACGGCGATGAAACCCAGTTCCTTGCCGACCCGCAGCCCGGTGGAGGCGTGGCTCATCCGCACGTTCGAGCGCCCGGGGCTCGTGCGCGTGCTGCCCTTGATGGCTGTCGCGCTCTGCGTGCCGAGCGTGTTCCTCGGTTTCCATCTCGACGACTGCGTGGCGCGCTACATCTATTCCGACCTTCCAGGCGCACACCGGCTGCTCTCGGTGTATCGGGGCGGCTTTGGGCTGGCCAACGGGATCCCGAGCGACAACCACTGGCAGATCGAAGCCGGCTACGCGCCCTGGTGGATCTACGACCAGCTACGGCTCGCGTTGTTTCGGCCGATCAGCACGTTCTCGCTGATGCTCGACATGCGGCTGTGGCCGAGCTCGGCCTTCTTGATGCACGCGCACAGCTTGGCCTGGCTCGCGCTGTTCGTCCTCATGACCGGGCGCTTGTACCGCGCGGTGCTCGCTCCGGCTGCGGCCGGTCTGGCCGCGACCTTGCTGGCGTTCGACCACACGCACGGCTTCGAGGTCGGTTACATCGCGAACCGCTACGCGTTGCTCACCGCGACCTTCGGCGTGATGGCGCTCGACCAGCACGTGCGCTCGCGCACGCAAGAAGGCTCGCTCGGCCGCTGGCTCGGGCCGCTGTTTTACGTGCTCGCGCTCTTGTGTGGAGAGTCGGCGCTGTCGGCGGCGGCCTACGTGTTCGCTTACGCGCTCTTGTGCGAGACCGGGCCGTGGCTGCGGCGTGCGCTCTCGTGCTGGCCCTACGCGGTGCTCACGGTGCTCTGGCGGGCGGGCTACAACCTCGCCGGCTATGGCGCGACGGGCTCCGGGCCTTACGTGGACCCGGCACGCGAGCCGCTGCACTTCTTCACCCTGCTTCTGGAGCGTGGGCCGATCCTGCTGTTGGGCCAGTTCTTCGGCCCGCCGGCCGAGGTCTACACCGTGGCTTCGCCACACGCCGCGCGTCTCATGCTCGTCGCCGCGCTGGTGCTCGGCGCGCTGCTCGTTCCCATCTTCTGGCCGCTGCTGCGCCGTGACCGCTGTGCGCGCTTTTTCGCGGTCGGCGCGCTGTGCTCGCTGGTGCCGGCAGCCGGCACATATCCCCACAATCGTTCACTGATCTTCGCCAGCATCGGCGCGCTCGCGCTGCTCGCGCAGCTCTGGCAGCTCTACGCGGTCGAGCTCTACGGTGCTGCGCTGTCTGTCGGGCAGCTCTTCTCGAGCAAGCTCGGCGGCGTGGTGCTCGGCGGCCATCTGCTGTTGTCGCCCTTGCTCTTGCCGTTCGCGAGCTGCGGGGTCGTGCTGCTCTCGCCGATTCAGCACGCGGGCGACGACGTAGGCGACGAGGTTGCGGGGCGCGATGTGGTCTTCGTGACCGCGCCCGACTACCTCGCGGTCAAGGTGGTGCAGATTGTCAAACGGGTCGAGCACAAACCGCTGCCGCGGCGCTGGCGCGCACTGTCGTTCGGCCCACAGCGCGTCGGCGTGATGCGCACCGACGATCGCACGCTCGAGCTCGACTACGAGGGCGGCATCCTAGGCTCGCCCTTCATGGAGCTGTACCGCGACCGCCGCTTGCCGATGCAGGTGGGCGAGCGCGTCGAGCTGGTTGGCCTTTCGATCGAGGTGCTGGCGCTGACTCCCGACGGCCGCGCGCAGCGCGCGCGCTTTCGCTTCGACCGCCCGCTCGAAGCCGACAGCTTTCGCCATTACTACTACGACGGCTCGCGGTTCGTGCCCTGGACACCACCGGCGATCGGCGCGCACGCGCTCTTGCCCGGCGCGCAATTCAAATGGGGCTTCGACTGATCGCGGTCGGACGGCGGGTGCACCACGCACGCGGGGTGCCGCTCACGGAGGGATTCGGTACACGGGGCGCAGCGCCATCCGCAGGTTCGCGAGGAGGCGATGCGAGTTGTAGACCTGTCGCTCGATTCGCTCGACGAGCGCGAGATTGCGAGTGATGAAAGCAGGGGCGGCGCCCTGGCTCACTGCGAAGCGGTACAATCCGCGACCGCGGTGGGCGGCGTAGGTGTCCTCCAGGCGCGCAAGCGACTTGGCTCGTTCCCGCACGTCCTTGTGTCCGGGGCGAGTCCACGGCGCTTCGACCCGAGCGAGCAGCGCGTCGGTCAGGCCGTAGGTGTGCACGACGTACTTGTCGAACTCGAAATACGCATTTCTGCACCAACCGATCGCCATTGCGTGTTGCCCGAGGCGCTGCGCCGTGGACGCGAGGCGATAGTGCTGACGCAGCTCGCGATCGGATTGCGCGCGGTCGGAAGACGCCCGGAGATCAGGGCGCTCGCGATGCCACATCGGATCTTCGATGCCCGACCACTTGTGACTGGCCGGGAGCGACCAAGGCAGCTCTGCGAGCTGCGGGGGCCGGCTGACGAACGCGGCCATGAACGCGCCCACGACGAGCAGATCTCTCGCTCTCGGCGAGATCGAGCGTCCGCCGACGCGGAGGATCGCCGTCTCGACGATGCCGCCCGACGCGAGCAGCGCAAGGCAAACGGGAAACGACATGTATCGGAAGTAGACCATGTCTCCGCCGATGCTCACGACCCAGACCGCGACCACGCCAGCGCAGGTCAGCATCAGCGCTCGCGCACCCTCTGAGCTCGGCAAGTGATGGCGCATCATGAAGGCCAGCACTCCCAGTCCGACTGCGAACGGGACCACCAAGGACCAGGGTTCGAGCGAGTTGCACAGGTAGGCGAGACCCTGACCCCAGCTCATCCTGGCCTTGAGGTAGAACGTGTTCGGCATCAGGTCGGCGTAGTAGTAGACGCGGAAGAGCAGCCATGTGCCGTTGGAGAGAACGGCCCCCGCGACCAGCGACCACGGCACCCTTCGGTCCCGGATCGCGCGAAAGGCTCCGAAGACCAGGCAGGTCAGCGCAAATTCCGGTCGAATCAACGGTGACGAGCCGACGAGCACCTGCAGTGATGAAGACGCGGGCCACAACGCCGCTGCCGCATAGACTGCGGCCATGACCTGCACGAGCGGTGCCTCGAGGCCCGAAGAGAAGTAGCTGGCGATCCCGTAGTGACCGGCAGCCAGGGCGAGCGGCAGATTCAAGATTGGAGCGTCAGGCGGCGAGAGCCGCCGGTTGATCGCGATGCAGAGCAACCCGAACGAGAGCGCCGCCGGCAACGACATGAAGCGAACGATGGTCCAGTAGTCGAGCCCCAGCGCCCGGAAGGGCACGAGCAGAATCAGCCAGGCTGGGCTCGTGAAACCCTCCACGTACTCGCCCGGGTTGTAGACTAGACCGCGTCCGAGGAACACGAGGTTGTCGACGTAGCGAAAATAGATGAACGCGTCATCCATCAACCAGAAGTAGCGCCACACGATGACCAGCATCGCGACCAGGAGCAACCACTCGCGCGTCGCTGGTCGGGTGATCGTCACTGGCCCCCCGGCATCCGCTCACTCGCCCGAGGTCGCAGCCAGGAGCTCGGTGCGAGCGGCGCGTAGGGCAGGGGCCGCGCCCGCGAGCGCGGAGGTGAGCACGACCAGGCCGCCGGTGCGCGCGCAGGCAGCCCACGGGACCGTGAGCTCGAAGTGCCAGCCTGTCTGTGCGAGCAGCAGCGTGCCGAAGAAGATCTCGCACTCGAGCACGCCGAGCGCGATGCCCGCGACTGCCCCGCATAGTCCGAGGAACGACGCTTCGACCAGGACCGCGGTGGCGACCTGGCCTGCAGTTGCGCCGACCGCGCGCAGCATGGCGATCTCGCGCCGGCGGTCGATGATCGCTGCGATCATGGTCCCGACCACGCCCATCAGCGCGATCACGAGTGTCATCAGCTCCATCCCGCGCGAGTACGAGAAGGTCTGGCGCACGGACTGCATCACGTGCTTCTCGACCTCTTCGGTTTGCGCCACGAAGATGCTGCCGCCGGGCGAGGCGCCACCGAGCGCCTTGCGGATGAGGTCGGCGCTGACGGTCGCGTCGACGTTCTTGGCGAGGTACACGAACAACCCGTCGACGGCGGCGTCTTGCCAATGCTCGCGGAACAGACCGAGATCGATGAGGCCGGTACCGAGCTCGCTCGTGTAGTCCACGATCACGGCACGCACCGTGAACGTGAGCTCGCCGCGGGGCGTCGGCAGCGTGAGCGAGTCTCCTGGCTTCTTGCGCAAACGCTGCGCGGCGTTCTGGCTGAGCAGGATGCTCGACCCATGGCTGAGCTCCGAGACCTCGAGCGGCGCCCCCTGCACGACGCGCCAGCCCTTGCCTCGCGCGCCCGATTGTCTGATGAAGATGTCGGTGTCGGTTGCAACCAGGCGAAAGCTCGTGCCCTCCACGCGTTGGTCGACCAGTCGAAAGCGCTGAACCTGCTGCACGCCCGGCAGCGCGGACACGCGCTCGGCCGCGTCTGAACGCAACGGCACGTGGCGGCGGTCCACGATCGGTGAGCCCTGCGTGACGGTGAGGTCTGCGGTTCCCACGTCGCGGGCCCAGCTCGCGATCGAGTGCTCGAACGACGAGAGCCAGCCGCCGACCGACACGCTCATGCTGACCGCGGCCGTGAGCGCGAGCACGTTCACGCTGCTGCGGCCGAGCGTGCGCTCGACGTAGTCGAGCCCGAGGCGCGCGGGCACCCCGAGCGCAGCGGTCACCGGTGGCAGCAGCAGCTTGCGCAGCGCGATCACCAGCGCAGGTGTGGCTAGCGCTGCGCCGACCACGGTCAGCGAGATCGCGATGGCGCCTCCGATGCGCGTGCCCGGCAGGACCGACGAGGTCCCGATCGCGACCAGCACCGCGCCGCCGAGCAGCATGCGAAAGAGCGGCGGCGGCGAAGCCTGGTCGCTGCCCGCCCCGCGCAGCACGACGACTGGGTCGAGCGCAGAGCCCCGGCGTGCAGGCCAGAATGCGGCCCCGGCTGCCATCACCACGCCCGCGGTCAAGGCCTCGAACACGAGCAGCGGGGTCACCCGCGGCGTGAGCTGCGGCACCGTCGCGTACGTGCGATCGATCGCATCGAGCATGCTGTGGGTGACCGAGCGCGCGAGCAAGAGCCCGAGGCCGAGGCCGAGCCCTGCGCCTGGCAAGCCGAGCGCCGCGGCCTCGAGGCAGAAGAGCAGCGTGGTCCGCCGGCGCTCGACGCCCAGAGCTCGCAGCACGCCGAGCTCGCGTCTCCGTTGCGCCACCGCCACGCCGACCGCGTTGTAGACCAAGAACGCACCGACCAGCAGCGCCAAGAACGACGACGCCCAGAGGGCAGCTTGCAGCGGCAACGTCAAGTGGAGCAGTTGATCTCCGAGCTGGGTCGGTCGTGACACCTCGAGCGAGCTGCCGACGGCTTGCTGCAAGCGCGCGCGCACTTCCTTCGCACTTGCGCCGGGCGCGAGCGCGACGTCGATTCGATCCGCGAAGGTTCCGCGCCCGAATGCGACCTGCGCAGCATCGAGGAACATCACCGCGACCTGGCCACCGAACGAGGTCGCAGCGCCTTTGTCTTCGAGCAGGCCGCGCACGTGGAATTGCTTGGGCCCCTCCGCGGTCAGCAGACGCAGCGCGCTACCCA
>JBIOJD010000090.1:0-11534 GCA_044450485.1 Polyangiales bacterium
TCCCGACCCAACCGGCCGCCCACGCCCACATCATCAGGGAGTAGGAATGCACGTCGTCTCCAGCAAGCCCAGGGCAAACGGCGGTCCATCGGACCTCGCGCTGATGAAGCTCGTCGCGGGTGGCGATACGCACGCGCAACGCGTGCTCGCTCACCGGCTTGCACCTCGGGTCCAGCGCCTCGTGCGCCGGCTGCTCAGCAACTCGGTCGAAGCGGACGACGCCGCCCAGGTCGCCTTGATGGAAATCCTCCGCTCAGCCGTCACCTACCGCGATGAAGCCAGCATCGAGCGCTGGGCCGATCGCATCGCCGTGCGCACCGCGCTGCGGCATGCGCGCGAACAGCGCAAGCGCTTCTTCACCGGCGGACCGGTCGAAGCCGACGAGCTCCACGCTCACGAAGAGGTCGACGACACCCGCGAGGAGACCCCTCGGCGCCTCGAAGAGTACCTGGCGCAGCTGCCCGTCGCGCGGCGCGAGGTCTTGGTGATGAAGCACGCGCTCGGCTACACGACCGAGGAAATCGCCGAGCTGATCGACAAGCCGGTCGGCACGGTCAAGGACCGGCTCGTGGCCGCCCGCAAACAGATTCGGCGCGTGATTCTGCGCGAGATGCGCGTGGGCGTGGGAGAGCGCAAGCATGGCTGACTCCGAAAGCCAGTACCGGCGCTGGGCCGAGCTCATGGACCGCAAGGCCATGGGCGAGGTCTTGTCTGCCGACGAGCTGGCGTTCTGCGAGCAGCTCGCCGCAGATGATCCAGCCTGCGTCCGCGAGCTCGAGCTGCTCGACGAGCTGGCCGACCTCGATACGGCGCCGAGCCCGGAGAGCCGCGCGCTGGTCGATGCCGCGCTCGCGCGACTGACCGAGGAAGCCGAGTCGGCCGAGCGCGAGGAGATCTCGCAGCTCACCCGTCCGGCACGGGCGCCGAGGCTGCTCTGGGCCATCGGCGCGGCCGCGGCGGTCGCGGTGGCGGCGGCCGCGTGGCTCGTGCCGCACAAACCGAAGAACGAGCTGGCGGCGGCCGCGCAGCAACCCGGGCCGCGGGTCGAGCTGGTGTACGCGTCGGGCGAGGTCCGCGTGAACGGAAAACCGCTCGCCGGCAGCTCGGCGTTGCTCGATGAGGGCGGCGCGCTCGAGGTCGGACGAGGGTCGGCGTGTCTGGCGTTGGACCCGGACATCAACGTTTGCCTGGGCGAGCAATCGCGCCTGCGGCTGTCGCGAACGCACAGCGCCTGGCGCCGGCTCGACCTCGAAGCCGGCAAGGTCGCGGTGCAGCTCGCGCCGCAGCCCGACGGCTATCGGCTGTCGGTCGTCGCGGACGGTGTGTGGTCGACCGCGGTCGGCACGGCCTTCACGGTGGAGCGCGCGCCGAGCCAAGGCGTCATGACCGCGGTGCTCAACGGCAAGGTGCGCGTGGGTAGCGACGGCGGTCACGAGCAGATGGTGGGCGCGCACGAGCGCTCCGCGGTGCTTGGAGAGCAGGCCAAGGTGTCGGCTATCAGCCGCAGCGAGGAGTCGCCGGAGTGGGCGCTGCTCGGGCCTTCGCGATTGTGGAGCAACCCGGTCACCGCTTCACTCGTGGTGCGCGGGCTGCCGACCGGCGCCGAGGTTTCGCTCGACGAGCACGTGATCGGCGTCGCGCCGCTCGCATCGCTGGTGCCTGCGGGCGGTCACACGCTGGCGGTGCACGTGGACGGGCGGTTGGTTGCAACCCGCGAATTCGTTTGCGAGGCGGGACAATCGACGACGCTGTCGTTCGACGGCGCTGCGCTGCCTGCGACTGCGCCCAAGGCGGCATCCGGTGCGCCGACCGTGGTTCCGACCGCGACGCCGCAAGCGCTCCGAATACCTGCTCGGGCGCGCGTTCAGCACCGAGCGACCGAAGCGCCGGCACAGATCAAGGCGGCCGCGCCCCTCGCGCCCGCGTCCACGCCTGCGACAGTGGTTCCGGCTGCGAGCGAGATGTTGGCGCAAGCGCGGAGGTTGCTGCGCGCCGAGCGCTTCGACCAGGCCGCGCTGGCCTACCAAGCCCTTCGCCAGAGCCATCCGGAGAGCCCAGAGGCGCGCACGGTGCTCGTGTCGCTGGCGGAGCTTCAGCTCGACCGCCTGGGCCAAGCGCAGGTCGCGCTCGGCAATCTCGAGCAGTACCTCGGCGGTGGCCACGGCGCGCTCGTGGAAGAAGCCCGGCGGGTGCGCATCCGTGCGTTGCGTGCGCTCGGTGCCGAATCCCAAGAGCGTGCGGCGATCGAGGAGTTCCTGGCGGCCCATCCGCGGAGCTTCCAAGCCGCAGCGCTGCGGCAGCGCCTCGCCGAATTGAAGCCGCAGCCATAGCGAGTAGGCTGTGGGCATGCGGGCGTGCACGGGCTGGCTTCTCTGCGCGGCGGCGCTCTCGTCCGCGTGCACGGACGGGCATCCGGATGTGGTTGTCGAGCACGCTCTCGTGCAGGGGGATGGCGGCCAGTCGCGGGGGACGGCCGCTAGCGGTGCGGGGTCCAACCAAACCTCGAGCGGTAACGGCCCGGTCGGTGCACCCGACGCCAAAGTCCCGATAGGCCCCGGCTTCGGCATCGACGCCGGTAGCCCCTGCGACCAATTCCTGAGCACCTATCAAGCGCTGGACTACGTCACCAAGCACAACTGCGAGATTCCCGATCTCGTGAACGTATTCGGCCCGGTGGTCGCGTTCGCCAGCCAAAACCAGCCCAGCCGCATGGGTGAAACGCGCCCGCCGACCTATTGCGATCTCACGCCTGGCAGCAATCCGGTGTACTACGAGGTCCCTGATGGTGGGGGCGTCTTCAAGCTCTGCCCCGTGTACTGCAACGCGGCGATGGCATGGCTCAGTCGGCCTGACGTGGACCAGACCTACAGGCAATGCCGCTTCGGCAGTTGACCGGTAGCCCTGACTGAGCTCGGCGCGGGTCGCTTTCGCCGGCCACGGGCTCCGAGGACACTGCTAGGCTTCCGGGCCGTGGCTCGCTTGCGCCGATCGACGCAGCTCCTGGTTGCGCTGCTCTGTGTCGCATGCACGCGACCCATCGCAGCGCCGTGCCCACCACTTGCACAGGCAGAGGTCGCGCGCACCGCTCCCGTGCTGCCCGCGCGCAGCCTGCCTGCAGGCCCCGCGTCACCTGGCACTGCGCTCGGCATCCACGGCGCGGTCAGCAGCGCCGAGCAGAACGCGAGCACGGTCGGGGTGGACGTGCTGCGACGCGGCGGCAACGCGGTCGACGCCGCGATTGCGGTGGCGTTCGCGCTCGCGGTGACGCATCCCACCGCCGGAAACATCGGCGGCGGCGGCTTCATGGTGATCCGCATGCAGAGCGGTGCGACCACGAGCATCGACTACCGCGAGACGGCGCCGCTTTCGGCGACGCGAGACATGTATCTCGACGGCGCGGGCAACCCGACGCATGACAGTCTGGTCGGGCCTCGCGCTGCGGGCATACCTGGGACGGTCGCAGGCCTGGCGCTGGCCCACCAACGCTTCGGCACGTTGCCGTGGGCCGACCTGATCGAGCCCGCGGTGCGGCTGGCACGCGATGGCCACGCGCTCGACCAAGCTCACGCGGAGGACATGGCCCACGCCGTCGAAGCCATGCACAAAGCCGGCTACGAGGACTCGGCCAAACTGTATGCGGGCCCGGATGGTGCGCCTATGCACGAAGGCGAGCTGTGGCGTCAGCCCGAGCTCGCGCACACGCTCGAAGAGGTCGCAAGACACGGTGCGCAAGCGTTCTACGATGGCCCGCTCGCGGATCTGATGGTCGCAGGCGTGCAGACGCTCGGCGGCCTGTGGACCAAAGAGGACTTGCATCGCTACCGCGCGATCGAGCGGCCACCGATCGTCTTCGAGTATCGCGGGCATCAGATCGTGAGCATGCCGCCACCGTCGTCGGGCGGAATCGTGTTGCGTCAAATCCTCGGTGCAAGCGAGCTGTTGTCGATGCGCGAGCAGCCCTGGCGCAGCGTGGCGGGGCTGCACCTCTACGTGGAGGCCGCACGGCGTGCGTATGCGGACCGCAACGAGCTGCTCGGCGATCCGGACTTCGTGCAGGTGCCGACCGCAAAGCTGACTTCGATGGCCTACATCGAAAGCCGCATGAAGGACATCGACCCGGCACACGCCACGCCGTCCGCTTCGATCCATGGTGGCCTCGTACCGGCCGAGTCCAAGGAGACCACCCACTTCTCGGTGATCGACGAGGCGGGCAACGCCGTGTCCAACACGTACACGCTGAACACCGGGTTCGGCGCCAAGGTCGCGATTCCCGGCACTGGCGTGCTTCTCAACGACGAGATGGACGACTTCGCCGCCAAGCCCGGGACGCCGAACGTCTACGGGCTCGTGCAGAGCGAAGCCAACGCCATCGCGCCCGGCAAGCGCATGCTGAGCAGCATGACACCGACGATCGTAGTCAAAGACGGCGCGGTGCGAGCGGTGATCGGCACGCCCGGTGGACCGACCATCATCAACAGCGTGGCGCAGGTATTGCTCGCGCTGATCGATCACGGCAAGTCGCTCGACGAGGCAGTCCGCGCGCCGCGCCTGCACCACCAATGGCTTCCCGATCAAATCGTGGTCGAGCCGAGCTTCGAGCCGGAGCTGGAGCAAGGTCTCGTCGCGCTCGGCCATCACGTGACGCGCCGCGAGACCATGGGCCAAGTCGAGTGCATCGAGATCGACCCGCTCACCCACGGTTTCCGCGCCGTCGCCGACATCACCCGCCGCTACGGCGCCGCTGTCGCGTACTAACGCAGGTAGTCGAAGGGGTCTCGGACGCCGGCGATGGGGAAGGTTCGGCGTGGCGGGCCCCACGAGGGCGCGAAGCGTGAGCAAAGTGGGGGATCGAGGCAATGGCCGGGTGCGCCTGCGCTCGGCGTGCTCACGGTCGGCGTGTACACCGAGGGCGTGTACACCGAGGGCGTGTAGACCGGCGAGGCGTACGCGTAAGGCGAGTAATAGCCGCTGACCATCATGGGCTGCGGACGGAGGGCCTGCGCGCTCGCGTCGGTCGCGCCTTGGGCCTTGCTCTCGCGCGCCTTTTGCAGCTCGAGCCGCTTGGCCTCGAGCTCCGCCTCCGCCTTGTCGCGCTCGTGCGCGGCGGTTTGGGCCTGGGCCTCGAGCCGCTCGATCTCGATCAGATGCTCGCGCGTAACCCACTGCCCGTCGTGCTGGACCAAACCTTGCGCGCGCATCTGCTCATCGCGCGTGATCCAGCCCGCTTCGGTGTGCACATAGCCTAATCGCGCACGCGCTTCGGCCTGGTCCGGAGCGTGCTCGATCACCTGCAGCAACATCTGCCGCTCACGCTCTCGCATGTCGTGGTCGCGGCAGAAGTTCGCGAGCGTGAGCAGGCCCTTCACGTCGCCGGGCGCGAGCTTGGCGTAAAGGGCTTCGAAGCGTTGCACGACCGAATCGCTGCGCTCGATTTTCTCGACGCTCTCGGCTGGCAGCGTGACCTCACCCGATTCGAGCTCGACCACGACCTTGTCGCCTTTGCGCTCGGCCTTGCCGTCGATGACGTTGCCGCCGACGAGGTGCACGGTGTCGGCACGCGCGACGCCAGCGGACAGCGCGAGCACGAGACTGACGATCGCGATTCGCGACATCGGCACGCTTTGAGTTTACCGCCGCCTCTGAGGGTGTCGAGCCCGCCCGGAACCCCATGATTCGCCTGGTGTTCTGGGCTCATCGGGCAGGCTTCTCAGCCCCGCCTGCGCCGTGCCATGGTTGCCAGCCCCATGACTTGGCTCGGCCGCTGGCTACCCGCGCTGACGATGATGCTGGTGAGCATCATCAGCTACGTCGATCGCAACACGCTCGCGCTGCTGGCGCCCTCCATTCTCGAGCAGACGCACCTGTCGGCGGCGCAGTACGGCTGGGCCGTCGCCGCGTACTCGATCGCGTTCGCGTTGAGCAATCCGCTGTGGGGACGGCTGCTCGACCGGGTGGGCGTGCGGATCGGCATGACGGCGGCCGTGCTGTTCTGGTCGCTGGCTTCCGCCGGTCACGGGCTGGCGCAGAGCTTCATGGCCTTTGCGTTCGCGCGCGGATTGCTCGGGCTCGGCGAGGGCGCGGCCGCACCCGGTGGCCTGCGCACCGTCACCCAAACGCTGCCCGTGGCCAGTCGCGCGCGCGGGATCGCTCTCACGTACAGCGGCGGCTCGGCGGGCGCGATCCTGACGCCGCTCTTGATCACACCGGTCGCGGCGCGCTTCGGCTTCCGCGGAGCGTTCGCGTTCACGGGCGGGATCGGCCTGCTGTGGGTCGTCGCGTGGCTCCTGCTCAGCCGCCGCAGCGACTTGCGCGCGCCGGTCACGGCTGCCGCAACGCCTGCGGAAGCCGCGACTTCCCGACCGAGCCTGCGCGACCGCCGAGTCGCAGGCTTCTTGCTCGGCTACGGGCTCGGCGCGCTGCCGCTCGGCTTCGTGGTGTATTGCTCACCGCTCTATCTGCATCGCGTGCTCGGGCTCTCGCAGCTGACGCTCGGCAAGCTGTTGTGGCTGCCCCCGCTCGGCTCCGAGCTCGGCATCTTCTTCTGGGGCTTCCTCGCCGACCGCCTCGGCCGCGGGCGACCCGATCGGCTCGCCCGCTCGCGACGCCTGCTGCCGCTCGCCCTTTTGCTCGGCGCGCCGCTCGCGCTGCTACCCATGCTTCACTCGGTGGCGCTCGTGCTCGCGGTGTTCTTTCTGACCATGTTCGCGGCCGCGGCGTTCCAAGTCCTGGTCGTGGGCTACGGTTCGGAGGTCTTCTCGCGCCAGCACGTGGGGTACGTGGCTGGCCTCTCCTCCGGCGCCTACGGTGCGGGCTTGTTCGTGCTCATGCCGCAGTTCGGCCGGCTCTTCGACGCACATGCGTACGGCACGGCCTTCGCCGTGGCCGCAGCGTGCCCAGCTCTGGGCTACCTCTGCTTGCAGCGCCTAGCCACGTTCCCAGAGCAGCCGCTTGCCCTCGAGCCTGAATTTGAGTAGGGCTCAAACCCATGGGAACCACGATCGAGCTCACGACCAGCGATGGACATCGGCTCTCGGCCTACCGCGCCGATCCTGAAGGCAAGCCCCGCGGCGGGGTGCTTGTGATCCAAGAGATCTTCGGCGTCAACGCGCACATCAGGTCGCTTTGTGACGACTATGCCAAGGAGGGCTATCTGGCGATCGCGCCTGCGCTCTTCGATCGCATCGAGCGCGGTGTCGAGACCGGCTACGACGGCGAGGCGATGCGCATGGCGGTCGGCATCGTCACCAAGCTCAAGCCTGGTGACGCGCTGCGCGATCTGCAGGCTGCCATCGACGAGCTGTCCAAGGCCGGCAAGGTGGGCGTCGTCGGCTATTGCTACGGCGGCACCATGACCTGGGCCGCGGCGTGTAGGCTCGAGCGCGTGGCTGCGGCTTCTTGCTACTACGGCGGTCAGATCAACCGTCAGATCGACGCGGTGCCCAAGGTCCCGACGATCCTGCACTTCGGCGAGACCGACGCGTCGATCCCGTTGGCGGAAGTCGACAAGCTCAAAGCCGCGCACCCGAACCTGCCGGTCTACCTGTATCCGGCGGGGCATGGCTTCGCCTGTGACATGCGCGGCAGCTACCACGCCGAATCAGCCAAGCTGGCGAGGCAGCGCACACTCGAGCTGTTCGCGAAGCACGTCGGTTAGTAGAATGCGGGGTGATGCCCCGCTTGGCTGCGCTCGTAGGTTGCTGCGTGCTCGCGCTCTGCGCCTGTGACGGTCGAACCGCACACGACCCTCGAGGCGCAGCATGCAGCGCGGATGGCGACTGCGGCGCCTTGCGCTGCGTGGCCGAGATTCCGGCCAAGCCGAAGGACCTCGCGGCTCTGCCGCTCCGCTGCGGTGATGCGCGCGCGGCTGGCAAGCAAGGACAAGCCTGCCAGGACGCGCGCGACTGCGCGCGCAACGTGTGCCTGCTCGCCGGCGCTTGCGCGGCTCCGTGCGCCCACGATGGCGATTGCGGCAAGGGCGAGCAGTGCCAAGCCGTGTTCGCGCGCGCCTCGACCGACGCGCTGCAAACGCTCACTGCTTGCGTGGCCGCCGTGAGCCTGCCCAAGAGCGCAGCCAGCACGCGCGAGGTGCGGCCGCACGCGCTCACGGTCGGCACGTCCGAGGTCGAGCTTGCGGCTGCCGAGACCCAGGGCACCACGCTCTACGTGCTCGAGCACATGCAAGGCGTGTGGCCGGGCACGGTGTGCCGGCCGCCCCTGTGCATGCAGTCGCTGCGCACCACCGACGACCCACCGGTCGAGCTCTGGAGCAGCAGCGCCGACTACCGTTCCGGCCCGCCGCCGCGGAATCCGGTCGCAACGAGCGACCAGATCGACCCGGCGGTGATCCTCCTGCCCTCGGGCACGCGCGACGCGCTCTCGTCTTCGGGGTACGTCGCCGAGGTCGTCGCCGAGCAGCGCGGCGACTTGCGCGTCACTCGCCTGTCCCGCACGGACACGGGGCAACGACTCGACCTCAACGTGTTCTACCTAGGCGGCCTAGACTGGCAGCCCGAAGGCGCACGGGGCCCTGCCTTGCTCACGGATGCGCTCGACCAGGTCGACCAGATCCTCGCTCAGGCGGACATCTTCATCGGTGATGTGCGCCAGATCGCAGTACCCGGAGGGCTCCCGGCGCGCGGCATCGCGTTTCCCGACGGGGACTCGGCCCAAGGCTTCGAGGTGCTCCAGCTTCGTTACGGCGTGTACATGGAGCTGCCGGGGCTCTTCCGGCTCTCCGCAGGCGCGGCCGACAGCGCGGTGAACCTGTTCTTCGTCAAGGACATCCAGCCGCGCCCCAACGACGGCGAGCCCGAAGCCGAGTCCGGTGGGATTCCGGGACCGCTCGGCATGCACGGCACCGCGAGCTCGGGGATCGCGATAGCAACCGACATGATGGCCGGCGATCCCCAGCGCCTCGCCAAGACCCTGGCCCACGAGATCGGCCACTACCTCGGGCTGTTTCACACCAGTGAGTCCGACGGCAGCGTGCTCGATGCCCTCGCTGACACCCCCGAGTGCCGCAGCGATCGCGACCTCGATCACAATGGCCTCGACGTCGCCGACTGCCAGGGCTACGGCGCCGACAACCTGATGTTCTGGGCCAAGACTACCGGCACAGTGCTCACCGCCGAGCAGCAAGCGGTGCTGCGTTCCGCCCTCGTGCTGCAGTAGCTCACGCGCGCCCGCGCCGCGCCTCGGCGTCGAGCAGCGCGATCAAACGCGGACGGATCTCCGCCGCCGGAATGATGTCTTCGAGTGAGCCCACCTGCTTGGCGCGTCCCACGGTGTGGATCGCGTCGAAGTCCGCAGCGACCTCCGCCCGCTTCTCGATCGTGACGTCCCGACGCAAGCGGTCGAACGCGGCGCGGGCATCGGCGCCCGATGAATCCTGCAACCGCGCGCGCAACGCTTGGATGCGCGGATCGGCCGCGACCCGTGCACGCACCTCCCGCGCGAACACCACGGTCGCCGCAGGACCACCGCCGATCACCGACGCAAACGAGCCCTCGAGCGCGATCGCACGGAGGTTCGAGCTGAGCTCGCGCGAGAACACGACGTACGCCCCGCCGTGATAGCGCGACACGACCAAGAACACGATCGGGCCCTCGAAATTGACCACCGCGCGCGCGATCTCGGCGCCGTACTCGAGCTGAAGCTTGCGCATCGACTCGGGGGACCCGTCGAAACCGGAGAGGTTCGCGAGGATCACCGCGGGGCGATTGCCGCTCGCGGTGTTGAGCGCGCGCGCAATCTTCTTGCTCGATTGCGGAAACAGCGTGCCGCCGTTCCACTCCTCGGGCCCGTCCGACGGCCTGTAGCCGATGCGCGGCACGTTCTGGCTCTCGATGCCGAACAGGCACACCGCATGACCGCCGAGGTGCGCGTCCCACACGATCGCAGTCTCGGCACCGACGTGGCTCCCCCAGCGTTCGAGCTGACCGCCATCGCTGTCGACCACGGCGCGCATCAGCGCGCGCATCGAGAACGGGCGCTTGCGACCCGGGTTCTTGTCCTCGTCGAAGATGTCGCCGACCTGCACGAAGTCGTGGCCCGTACCATGCGCAGGGTTCGCAACGTAAGCGTGCTCGCGCACGTCACGCGTCGGCGAGTCGCTGCTCTGTAACTTACGCGGTGAAGCTTCGCCCGGAACCACGTAGGTGAACTCGTAGTGGCGGTAGAGCAACTGGTACGCGCTGAGCAGGTCTGGCGCGAAGTATTGCGCCTCGCCGTTCGGTCCCATCACGCGCTCGTGGCCGCCGATCGTGACCTCGTCCTCGGCGCTCACCGAGCCCGAGGCCGCGAGCGCCGCGCTCCCGGTCAGCACCATCGATGCTTCGGGCGTCATGATCAGTACACCTCGCGTGTGCATCAGCATGGTCGCGAGCGCGTCCCAGTAGCTCTGCGCGCCGACGTTGATGCCGGCGACGATCAGGTGGATCACGCCACCCTGTTGGGTGAAGGTCACGATGCGACGCACGACGCGCGCCGTCGCATCCATGTTCTCCGTGCCGCTATCCATGGCGATGCGCGCGCCGCTCGAGACGGGCAACCACTCGACCGGCAGGCTGAGCCGCTCGGCCAAATCGATCGCGGCGACGATGCGGTCGCACTCCGGGCCCGACAACGCGCCCATGCCGCGCGTGGGGTCGGACAGCACGATCACGCGGCGCATGCCCTCTGGCACCTTGGACGTCGCCGTGCTCACGATCCCGAACACGATCGCGCTGCGGTTCTGGCCGGGCGGCCGGCCCGCGACGCTCACGGCGACCGGATGCGCGCCATCCGGCGCCAGGTCGTGCTCCTCGAAGGTGCCTACGGGCAAGACCGGCCTGCGATCGCGCTCGGCGCCTTCCTCCGCGACGCGCTCGCGTGCTTCGTCGCCGCTCGTCAACATGCGCACGATCTCGTACGGGTAGACGAGCCCGCGTCGCCGCGCCTCGGCCACCTTGCGCTCGTAGGGCGATGCCGGCACCAGCGGTTGGCGGCGCGGTCTGCGCCACGCGAGCTCGAGCCGACTCGACGCGAGATCGGAGCCGACGACCTCCACCTCGCGCGCCGGGTCCTGGGGCCGCTCCGCGTTCAGCAGCTTGAGCCGGACGATGGTCTTCTCCACGCCGAGGTAGCGGATGTTGGACAACAGGCGTCGCGCGAGCTTCTGCGCCGTGCCCACGTCGATCACGATCGGGTGCGCCATGTGCAGTGCCATCCGGTTCCACTGCAGCAGCCGACGCGGATCGCGGATCCCGAGGTTCAAGCGCAGTGTTCTGGCGGCTTCTTGAAACGCGCGCTCGAAGATCGGCGTGAAGAGCTCGGCGTCGTGACCCGCCGCGGCAGGACGCGCGCGCACGTCGCCGAGCACGAACAGCCGCTCGTCCTCCGGATCCTGCTTGGCGCGAGCATAGAAGCAGTAGATGTCCTCGGGCGACCACATGCGCTCGAGCTCGAAGCTCTCGTAGCGACCGAGATCGATCCGCGAAGCAGTCTCCGGATGCAGGCCGTGCAACGCGAGCGCTTTGGGCGCGCCCGGTCCTCCA
>JBIOJD010000091.1:0-11446 GCA_044450485.1 Polyangiales bacterium
AGCATGCGAATGGCACGCTTCTACGCCCCCCGCGCAGAGGCCGGACCCGGCAAGCCTCACGCCGGTGAAGGGTCGCGAGCCTCAAAGGACTGGGACGAGAGCGTGGAGGAAGGACCGCGTGATGTCACCCTCTCTTGTTCACTCGGCGAGTTCGACAAGAATGGCTAATCCTGCGACCGACTCGGCGTGACCAGCTTCAGCTCCAACACCGGCGCCGAGCACAAACCACTTCAAACCGCGCTCTTCCCAGCGCCAAGAACAGCTCCGTCCTTGACGCACACGCCCCCTCATGGTCGCCTCGTTAGCCCGCCTCTTGCGTGCACGTGAAACACGTGCTACACGTATTCGCGGTGTCTACAGCTCGGAACATCACCCTGACCATCGACGAAGAGACTCTCCACGAGGCCCGCGTTCTGGCCGCGGAGCGCGGCCTCTCCGTGTCCGCGTTCCTCCGAAGAGAGCTCGCCGGCCTAGTTGAACGTCAGCGCGGCTACACCAAGGCGCGGGAGTCTGCAGTCCGACGGTTGCGCCGCGGCCAGTCGTTGGGTGGCGGTAAACTGCCTGCGCGAGAAGATCTCCACGATCGTGCCAAGCTTCGTTGACACCAACATCATCGTGTACGCGGAGGACCGCGAGGCGAAGAAAAAACACGAGATCGCTCGCGACCTCGTGGTCCAGCTCTGGGACGACCGAGAAGGCGTACTCAGCATCCAGGTGCTTCAGGAGTTCTACGTCACGGTCACGCGGAAGCTGAAGAAGCCGCTGAGCGGCGCCAAAGCACTCGAGGTGGTTGAGGAATACCTCACATGGAACGTCGTTGAGAACACGGGAAAGTTGCTCACGGCAGCAATCGAGCTGCAGCAGAAAGCCCGGTTGTCGTTCTGGGATGCCACTGTTGTCCAGGCCGCGATCGACGCCGGCTGCGACACGCTCTACTCGGAAGACCTGAATGCGGGCCAGCGCTTTGGATCACTCGCGATCGTCAACCCCTTCAAGTAGCACTCTCCTCTGTCGGGCTAACGGACCTGGCGTTCAGCTGCAAGGCCGCGCCGGCGTTCTCAGGTCGGCCTCGAGCGAGCGCTTCCACATCGAGTTCTTCTGCAGGACGAAGACCGGGTGGCACTGCCGAGCTGTGCTGGGCATCGATAACAGTGGGGCGGAAATTCCGGCGAACCTGCTTGCACGCCTCGGGCATGAACTTGCACCGTGTCTGGGACGTGGATGGATCGCCCGGATTCCGGCGGAGGATCCCTTTGGATGAGGTGAACAGTGGCGCTGACCATCAGGATTTCTAGAAGCGACCGACAGTGGACCGCACACGTCCCGAAGGCCAAAAGAGCCCGGAGCCGTCAAGCCGTCCCAGCACGATCAGACTCCGCGCCTAGTTCAGCATCGAAGCGATGATTGCAAGGTGCGAGTCCGCGACGGCACCCGCGCGCACGCAGCGGACGTGGGCGGTTTTGTCGACGAACACGTGGATCGGCAAACCGGCGCCGCTGTCGAGGCCTAGCTCAGCGATGTAGGGTGCGAGCGCGCTCGGGCTCGCCAATCGCATCGTGTCCGGCATACCCGGATGTTGAGCGCGGAACGCGTCCACGGCTTTGGCGTCTTCGTCGACCGACACGAAGCGCAGATCGATGTTCTTGCCCTTGGTTGCGAGGTCCTTCTTCCAGCCAGCGATCATCGGCATCTCTTCCACGCACGGCTTGCACCAGGTGGCCCACAGATTCACCCAGAGCAGCCCGCCACCGCCGACGCTCGGCGCCGTGCCCTCGACGGGCGGAAAGTGGAACGCGCGGCCATTGCCGCTGTCCGCATGCGCATCGCAGAAACCCGACAGAGGATCGGCTGTGATCGCCTTCGGCGCCACGGCCTCCACCCGACTGCTCGGAGCCGGCGCCGCCGAATCCCCCGACGGCGCATCGCAGGCGCCCAACGCGCAGGCAAACGCAACCACGGCTGCGCGCCACGGCGAGCTCATAGACTGCAATCCACCCATGTCACGAAGGCGCTTCGGTTGAGGTCTTCGGGCAAGCACTGGCCGGCGGCACCGCTGCGCTTCCACTGGCAGAAGCTCGGGTCGAGCTGCGCGAATTCTTCGCCCAGCCACAGCAAGCCGACTTGCTGCTGCAGATCTGGATCGTGAAACGTGTCCTGCAGGTGCTGCAGCACGGCTGCCGCGCGCGAGCGCGACAGCTCGCGGTTGAAGCCCTCCGCGCCCTCGGGCGAGGCGCGCGCGACCACGAAGAAATAGCTCGCGCCGCGGCGGTCCGCGAAGATCGCATCGATCATGGCCGTGTCATTCGGGTCGAGATCGCTCGACTTCTTGTCGAACTGCACGATCGCGCCGCGGTCCTTCATCGGCAAGAACAGCGCGTTGAAGTCGCTCCCGCTCATGGTCGCGACGTTCTTCGCGTCGACAGGCTGGCAGCCACGGCCACCTCCAGCCGCGAGCAAGCCGCAGCTCTGCAGCACGCGGCGCAAGACCAACTTCAGCTCGGGCGTGCAGTAGGACTCGTTCGCTTCGGCCGCGACCGCGACCTTGGCCGTTTCGTTCTGCGCCGCAGCCTCGGTCTGCTCGAGGCGCTTCTTGGCGGACTGGATCCAAGCCCGCACCCGCACCGTGGGCAAGAGCAGCATGGCGACCGCGAGCAACAGCGACAAGATCCGCGTCACGAGTCCTCTTTCAATGCCCGCTCGGCGCCTGGCCCGTGGCCGGGTTCGCGCGAGCGTATGCGATCAGGTGGGGTAGGGCGAAGTCGAGGCCCAAGTCGGTGTCCTCGTCGCACAGGCGCACGCCCGCCACGAACACCTGCGGCGTCAGCACCTGGAGGTGGTTTTTCACCGCGTATCGCAGCGAAAGGTTGAGCTTGGCGCGCACCGAAGCGCTGCCCACGCAGCTCGCGAGGTCGGGGAAGTGCGCGCTGACCATGCGCGCTGCGGCCTTGGGGTCGGTCTTGGTCGCCTCGATGATCGCTTCCTGGTTCTGGTACGACCACTCGAGCACCTCGCCCGCGCGCGCGCCCGCACACAACATCGCCTCGCTCACGCTGCACGCACCTGGATGAATCGAATCGCCGACCATCCAGTTGCAGGTGTTGTCGAGCGGGAACAGCAGCGCTCGCCGGCTGAGCTCGAGGCTGGCATCCATGCGAGAGAACCGATCCTCGAAGCCACGACACGATGGGCACAGCGGGTCGAGCACCTCGATCATGGACAGCGGCCGGTCCTGAGCTCCGATCGGGACGAGCACCTGTCCGGCGTCGGGCTGAGCCAGCTTGCCGCAGCGCCCGACGTAGCGCGAAAAGTCCGGCGCTGACGCGGCGTAGGTGCTCACCGGCACGGCCACGAACAGCACGCCGACCCCGAATGCCAGCGAGAGCGCGCCGAAGTCTACCGGTGTTGCGCCACCGGTCGTGCGGGTGTTGCGCGCGCGCAGAAACAACAGCAACGCCGCGATGAACGCGATCACGCTCGAGGTGTAGATGCCGATGCAGAGCTTGCACGCGGCGTGCAACTGCGAGAGCGAGATGTATCCCATCACCACCGACATCGAGGCGGGCAAGGCCGTCGCCAGCAGCGTGAAAGCGGTCGCGCGTGGGTCGCGCTCGTGATCGCGCAACACGAGCCAGATGGCGAAGAATGCTAGAAACGAGAACACGCTCATCGCGGGCAACGAGATCGGAATGCCGCCCCAGATCGAGGCGCGCAGCACCGAGGAGTACGGGCTCATCAAGGTGACGTGGCAGCCGGTGTTGCCGGTCTCCGTAGGGCTCAGGCCGGGCAAAAACGAGCAGTGGATGCCGTGCACCTGGCGGTCCAGGTGCGCCGTGAAGTCGTAGGTCGACACCGTGGCGAACGCTAGGCCGGCCAGGGCTGCGACCAAGAGCAGCGCCGTCAGCGAGTGGGGGCGCATGACCAAACCCTCGAGTTGAAAACCTGGCGGGGAAGGTAAGCCGCGTCCCCGGGGCTTTACAAGGTTTTGGTTGGCTGGGGGCAGGCTCACTCGTGTGCGACTGGATCCCCAATCGTTTCAGGCGCCTGCGGCAAGGCTGACAGCTTCGTGGCGGTTCTCCGCAGTCGCCGGCTCGTGCTCAAGCGGGCCGAGCGACGAGGACCTGGGTCTCGCTGCTTTCCCGTAACGGTCCGAAGCGGAAGTCGCCGTACCGCTGCTCGATCTCGAAGCCGTTGTAGTGGAGCAGGCCTTCGAGCTCGGACGGGAAGAACTGGCGCTGCGTGAGCGGAACGGCGCGGGTCCGTCGGGGATCGTCCTTGCGCTCGAAGAGCATGGTCACGCTGCGGATCTGCCGGGCAGCGTCGTAGTGCGAGGCTTCGTGATAGCGCCACATCCCCGAGTCGCGCGGGTCTCGTACGTCTCGGCCGCGGTAGAGGCGGTCCGGATCCTGATGCAGTGCGCGCAGATCGGGCATCACCACGTCGAAGGCCAACCGGCCGCGGGGCTCGAGGTGGCGGCGGCAGCAGGCCAAGGTGCGCTCCACGTCGTCCCGC
Source organism: Polyangiales bacterium (assembly GCA_044450485.1). GTDB lineage: Bacteria > Myxococcota_A > Polyangia > Polyangiales > JAFGIB01 > CAVZVA01. Next base: position 4,510 of record JBIOJD010000091.1, read on the forward strand.
GTATACAAGTGGGTGAACGCATTGAACGGCGCGATCACGAGCGGAAATCGCCGGCCGAGCGCGAGCCTGCGCATGTCGCCGCGCCGCAGCGTCAGCAGACCGCGCGTAACGAGGGGCAGCGCGAAAGTGCGCTGGCGTGCTCGCGCCAGCATGCTCGGCATCACGTCCACGCCCACGACCTCGATCCCCGCTCGGGCAATCGCGATCGCGATGCGCCCCGTGCCCACACCCAGCTCGAGCACCGGACCGCCGTAGCGGCGCGCGAGCTCGACGTACAGCTTCACGTCTGCGCTCCGCCGTCGATAGAAGTGATCGAAGAACAGCGCGTCCTCGTAGAGCGCAGCGGTGCCGTGGCGCAGTGATCTCTGCACGGCGCGCTCGATCTGGCGGCGCTCGCCTGCGGCGGTGGAAGTCGTCTTCGGCTGTGCGCGCTGTCGCTGAATGGACACGACGGTTGGTGCCTTGGCCCGATGGTAGCCGCTTCGCCGTGCAATCGTCTCGAGGTTGGCGAAGGAGCGCGACTTCCGTCGTGGGCCGTCGGCTTGCCGCTCGCAGCCGGCCGGCGTAGCCTTCGCGGCAGACGGGTCGCCTGGCGACCGGACGAACAGGAGCGCGCGTGCCGAGCATCGGATTGCCAGAGCTGATCGTCATCTTGATGATCTTGCTGTTGGTCTTCGGCGCATCGCGTCTGCCCCAGATCGGCGAGAGCCTCGGCCGCAGCGTGCGCAGCATCAAGCGCGGCATCACGAGCGACGACCAGATCGAGGTGAGCCCCGGACGTCCCGAGAAGGACGCCGGTGCATCCAGCGCAGCCAAAGCCGAGCCCGACATCGCCGACGCCGAGTTGGTCGACAAGAAGCCCTGAACGCGGCGCCTCAGTGAACCGTGGTTTCGGCGGTCCTACCGATGCAACGCCGCGCGGCTTCGCGCAGCTCTTGGTGTAGCTCACTTGCCGCGATCAGACGCCGCAGGTCCTGCAGCTTCATGTGGGGCGCGAGCTGAAGCGCGATGTCCACGGGCGTGTAGGGATTGAGCGCCAGCGCCACCTTGACCTGGTAGCGAACGATCCACCGCGCGCTGCGGAACACCTCGCGCAGCACCTCGGTCGATGCCGGCCGCCGCGCGCATAGCCGCACCAAGTCGTCCTCCGTGACAGACGGATTGCCGAGCAAGATGCGCATCACGTGCGGGTGCGGGTCGCGCAGACAACGCGCGAGCACTGTGCGGTCGTTGCGGCGCGCAATCGACTTGCGTTCCCCCAGCGTCAAGATTCGGCCCTTGCCGAAGTCCGGGATGCGCTGTGTGTCGGCGTCCTCTTCGATCTGCACCCGCTGCAGCGCGCGCGCGAGCGGCCACTGCTGGCGTGAGAGCAGGACTGCAGCCACGGCCTCGCGCAGCGCGTCGCACGCCTCGTCTGCAAACGCGAGCGAGATCGCTTGCAGCAGGCGCTTCGGTGTCGGTTCTCGGCTCTCGGCGCTCGACATCGCGACCGTGAACAAGTCGGCCACCTCTTCCGGGCGTTTCGCGAGCAATGTGTGCCGGACGAACGAGGCGCGGAGCGTGTCATCGGCCAGCGAGCTGACCGAGCGAGACAGTGCCTCGAAGTCGGTTTGCGCCGAGGGCATCCCAGCTTCGATGGTGCCGCGCCAGGGGCCGGCATGCCAGCGAGCGACGCGAGCCCCAGAACGGGGCGGGAGGGCCCGCCGCTTTCCCGGTCGGCGGCTATGGCGTAACCCGCTGAAATGGATAGATTATCCGTAGGCCGGCACGGCGGGTGAAATAGAAGGCCGACGTCCCCGGTTGATGTCACTGAACGCAGAGTCATGGGCTTTCTCGGTACCAGGCGCGATTCGGCGCGAGACGAATTCGAGGCGGAGGTTCTGCCCCACCTCGACGTGCTCTATGCCAACGCCATGCGCCTGACCCACCGCCAGGCGGATGCCGAAGACCTGGTCCAAGAGACGGTGCTGCGCGCGTTTCGCTTCTTCGACCGCTTCGAGCGCGGCAGCAACGTCAAGGCCTGGCTGCTCCGGATTCAGTACAACACCTTCGTCAATCGCTACCGGCGCTCGACCAAGGAACGCGAGATCAAAGACAGCATGATGCACGAGCCCACGGGCGAGAACGTGGTCTCGCGCGATGCGCTGCGCGCGCTCACCAATCCGACCGGCACGGCGTTGCGGCCGCTGATCGCGGCCGAGATCGAGGCCGCGCTCGCAGAGCTACCGGAAGACCACCGCATGGTTGTCGTGCTCGCGGACGCCGAGGAGCTCAGCTACAAGGAAATAGCCGAGGTTCTCGGTTGTCCGATCGGCACCGTGATGTCGCGATTGCATCGCGCGCGCCGAGCGCTGCGCGTGAGGCTGCTCGAGCATGCGCCCTCCGCGTCGGAGTCGACAGCGACGCCCGCCGCGGTCTCGCTCGATGCGTACCGCAAGGAACGCAAGGTGCAATGATGGACTGTCAGGCGCTGCACTCACAGCTCGATGCGTACGTCGATGCGGAGCTCGAGGCTTCGCAGGTGATCGAGCTCGAGCAGCACTTGGACGAGTGCGGTGCTTGTCGCAACGAGCTCGCGCTGGCGCGGCTGCTGCAGCAGGGCGTGCGCGCGCTGCCCAAAGCCGCCACCCCTGCCGGGCTGGAGCGACGCTTGGCTAGGGCGCTCGACGAGATGACGGTCGGCGAGGGCCGTAGCCGGAGCGCGCTGCGGAGCCCACTCGGCCAGGTGCTCGGGGTGGCTGCGCTAATCTCGCTGGTGGTGGGCGCCGCGCTGCGTTCCGACAGCTCGAACCGAGGCGGCCGGGAGAACGTGAGCGCGGCGGACATCGCTCCGCTCGGGGTTCTCGGTGACATCGTGGCACGGCACGTCGACCAGCTTCCGGCGGACATCGCGGCTGAGCGTCCGGAACAGGTGGCGACCTGGTCGCGCGGCAAGGTCGGCTTCCGGGTGCGCTCGATCGAGTTCGCCGAGCCCCAGGTGCGGCTGGTGGGAGCGCGGATATCGCACATTGGCGCCCAACCCGCCCTGAAGCTCTATTACCGCGTGGGGAATGTGGACCTGACCACCGTGGAATTCCAGGCACCGCCGTCGCCGATCTCGCTGAGCTTCGGAGCCCATCGCGAGCGGTTCGGCAGTCGGGTCGTGACCTACCACAACGTGCACGGCTACACGGTCCCGATCGTGGAGCAGGACGGAATCGCATACGCATTCACTGGGGACCTCGACCAGCGGCGCTTGCTCCAGCTGGTGGCTTCGGCGCGCTTGCCCTGAAGCCGCTTCCGAGGCTTGCCCTCGCGGCTTGCGGATGCGCGCATCGCGCCACTAACCGTCCGAAACTGTTTCGTGTTTTGGGCCTTCTCGGTTGACACCCAAGACGCGCGGCCTCTATCCTGAACGACACGCTCGGCACACGGGTTGCACGCCCGCACGTCGGCCGGAGGACGAGGATGGTCCAGCGCGTTCTTGTGTTCGAGAGCGACCCTGTGTTTGCACAAGAGGTGCGCCAGAGCTTCGAGGCGCTCGGGGCCAAAGTCGACGTTGCGAACGATGGTCCCCGCGGGCTCGAGCTCGCGACCGCGAATCGACCCGACTTGATCCTGCTCTCGATCGAGCTGCCGGGCATGAACGGCTTTCTGGTTTGCAAAAAGCTCAAGAAGCATGACGGGCTGCAGGACGTGCCACTGCTGATCTTGTCGAGCGAGGCGACCGAGGACGTCTTCGAGCAGCACAAGAAGCTGCGCACGCGCGCCGAAGATTATCTGCACAAACCGATCGCGTTCTCGGCCTTGCTCGAGCGCGCCAAGCAGTTCGTGACGTTCGAGACCAACGGCGTCGGCGCGAACGATGGTGAGAGCGAGCTCGAGATCGCGGACCTCGACGAAGAAGTCATCCTGGTGGCCGAAGAGAGCGAGGCGCCCGCGCCGATGCCGACCGAGCCCGAGCAGTTCGCGGATGCTGCGATCGACGCGTTGCTCTCCGAGCCCGAGCCCGTCAAGCCCAAGGCGCCCGCGCCGTTTCCCAGCCCGCGCTTGCCGGACCGCATGTCGGTGCCGTCGCGGCTCGAGCCGCGGTCGGTTCCCGAGCCGGCGCCCGCTCCATTTGCACCCGTTGCACCGGCCCCCTCGGCGGGGTCGAGCCATGTTGCGCTCGCCCCCTCGGCGGGGTCGAGCCAGGAGCTCGCGCGCGTGCAGCAGGAGCTGCAGCAGGCGCAGGCCCGACTGACGCAGCTCGATAGCGAGCTGAAGGAAGCGGACCGCCGCGCCAAGGATGCGCTGCAGGAGCTGCAAGCGAGCAAGCAGCGCGCGTCGAACGCCGAGAAATCGTTCACCGAGGCAAGCAAGAAGGGCGGCGTGTCGAGCCGTGAGCTGCTCGATCTGCGCGAGCAGCTCAACCGCAAGGATCGCGAGCTGCTCGGGCTGCGCGACCAAGTCAGCTCGCGCGACAAGCAGATGATCGAGCAGAGCGACAAGAGCCTCACGCTCGAGCGAGAGCTCGCCGACCAGAGCGACAAGAACGTCGACCTGCAGCGCGACCTCGACAAGGCCAAAGAGGTCACGGACGCGCTGCAAGCAGACAAGGAAGGCGCCAAGAAGCGCCTCGATGACCTCAAGGCCCGCCTCGATCGCAGCGAGGCCAAGGGCCGCGAGCTGAGCCAAGAGCTGAGCGCCATCGCCGCGACGCAGCAGAAGCAGCTCGAAGCGGTGCAGCAGCAGCACGCTGAGGCGCTGGCTGCCGCTGCCGCAGTGGCGGCGCAGGAAAAGGCGCAACAGCAGCGTCAGCACGAGCTTGCGGTCGATGCTTTGCGCAGGACGCACGCCGACGAGCTCGCAGAGCTGCGCGAAGAGCGCAGCGTGGCGGAGGCTGCGCAGCGTGAGCACGCGGAGCAGCACGAGCAAGCAGCGCTCGGAGCGCAACGCAGGGAGCTCGAGGCCGAGACCGAGCGGCGCCTGGATGCGCAGCGACAGCAGCACGATGGGGTGGTGTCCCAAGCGCTGGCAGCTCACGAGAAGGAGCTGTCGAGCACGCGTCAGAGCCTGCAGGACAAGCACGCTACGGAGATGCGTCAGGCGAACGAGCGTTCCCAGCAGGAGACCGGCCGCCTGAGCCGACTGCTCGGCGAGCTCGAGACCAAGCAACAGTTGCTCGAAGATCAATTGGAAGAAGCGGAGACTGCCCGCGCCGACGCGCTCACGCGGCTCGGGCGCATCACGGTCGACCGCGATCAGAAGTCAGAGCTCGCCGAGGATTTGCAGGCGCAGCTCGACCACCTGCTGGCGCAGCGTGGAAACGACGAGCAGGTGATCGAGCGCGTACGCAAGGCGCTCGCCATCGGCCTGAGCCTGCTCGACGAGCACAAGCGCAGCACGCTCGACGAGCAAGCGGAGAGTTAGTCAGCGCAAGAGCAGCTTGCGGTGCTCGCCGGGGGCGAGTGAGAGGTGGCGTTCGAGGACGCTGTCGCGATTCTTGCCGCGGACCGTGTGCTCTCCCGGTGACAGCGTGGTGGTCGCTGGAGAGGTTCCGATCGCTCTTCCGTCCACGCTCAGCTCGCCGTAGGGCAGCATCACGACTTCGAGCACTGCCTTGGCCGAGCGCGAAGCTTTGGGCGGTCCAGGGTCGCTTGCCGGCTCGCCATTGGGCTTGCTCTGGCGCGGAGCCGAAGCGGGCTGCTGCGGGATGGGGCTTGCCGCGGCGGTTGGCGACGAGGGCCCGTGGGGTATCGTGCGCACGCTCGCCGCCTCGGGCTGGCTGTTGCGTCCGCGGGTGCCCGCGAACACGGCAACGCCGAGCGCGCACAGCAACGCCAGGAGCAGCGCGAGCTTGGGGCGAACGCTCGGTCGCGGCGGGCTCGCTTGCGAGGGCGTTGCGGACATCGTGCGCGTCGGCGCGAGCTCGGTCTTCGCCGCGCCGAGCGGTACGGGCTGCAGCGGCGGCCGCTCGTGCTTCACGACGAGCGCGGCGAGCTCTTGGCGTGCGCGGCCCGACACGCCGAGGTCCAGCAGCGAGTCGAGCACTTCGCGGGCGCTCTGAAAGCGCAGCTCGGGCTCCGGCTCGAGCAAACGTTCGACCACGAGCTCGAGCGCGGGCGACAGGTCCTGTAGGCGCTCGCGCAACTTCACCCGGTCGCCGCGTGCCGCACGCTCGAGCGTCTCGAGATCGGTTGCACCGTCGTGCGGCCGCTCCCCGCACAAGCACTCGTACAGCAGCACGCCCAGCCCAAACAGATCGCAGCGCGCATCCGCCTTGCCCGTGCGCGCGTACTCGGGCGCCATGTACGGCGCCTTGCCCTTCACGATGCCGGTGCGCGTGTGTGTCGGCCCGCCGACCGCGCGTGCGATTCCGAAGTCCGTGAGCTTGACCTCGCCCTCCGTGCTCAGCAGCGTGTTCGACGCGGACACGTCGCGGTGCACGACGGGCGCTCGGCCCTCTGCGCCACCGCCTCGATGCGCGAAGTCCAGAGCGGTCGCCAGCTCGGTCGCGACGTAGACCGCGAGGTCGGGCGCAAGCCTCCCGCCGGCGGCCTCGATCAGCTGATTCAGGTCCAAGCCGTCGACGAGCTCGAGCGCCAGGTAGTAGTCCCCGCGGGCTTCACCGAAGTCGAGCACCTGCGTGATCGCCGCGTGGCGCAGCTTGGCTGCGATCGCCGCCTCGCTCATGAACTGACGCACGAACTCCGCATCCTGCTCCAGCTCGTGGCGGATGCGTTTCAAGCACACGCGCTGTACGAACTCGCCAGGCCCGCGGCGCTCGGCCACGTAAGTTTCGGCCATACCACCCGCGCCGAGGCGCGAGAGGATCTCGTAGGGCCCGATGCGGGCGGGCGCGTCTGCCATCACGCGAGCACGGGGGCCCCGCCCCCGAGCGCAGCGCAGGCTAACGCTTCATTGGCGGGGAGTCACGCGGTCGAATATCGGGGAGGGCACGCGCCCTCCCCGATAT
>JBIOJD010000092.1:0-11184 GCA_044450485.1 Polyangiales bacterium
CGCGTGATCACGGTCTCGCCGTCGCAGAGCTGCTCGTCGATGCGCATGTGGAGGTCCGGAAACGCTTGGCGGTAGCTGCCGAGCAGGGTCTTGAAGGCTTCGCGACCTTGCACGGTGTAGCCGGGCGTGGCGGGGTCGCAGTTCTTGTACTCGGGGGCGAACAGCTCGTCGACGACGCCGAAGCGTCCCTGGCTCCAGGCCTCATCGTAGTAACGGCGCACGGCGGCTTTCTTCTGTTCGGCGTTCATGGGCTCCTGTTCTTTCTGGGTGCGAGCACCCGGTGAGCGACTTTCCTGAATCTACGGGCGGGCCAGCGCGCCGGGCATGGGCCGTTCGGCTCATTTGGAGGGGTCCGAGTGCGATAGAGTGCGGGCGTGCCTGAAGCCCGCCTGCCGCTCGCGCCGCTCCTCGGCTCGCTCTCGCTTTGCGCAGATCTCGGCGTCGGCCTGAGCGACGAAACGGGCGTTCGCACGGCCATGCTCGCCGCTCGCTTGGCGCGCGCGGTGGCGCTTGGGCCGGCGGAGGCATCGGACGCGTTCTACGCAGCGCTGTTGCGGTACGTGGGCTGCTCCGGCTTCGCGCACGAAGAGGCGTTGCTCGGCGCGGGGGACGATCTGGCGCTGCTCGGCACATTCGAAGCAGGCGACGCGGCGCGGTTGACCGAGATGCTCGCGATCGCATTCGGCCGGCTGGCGCGTGACGCCCCGCCGCTCGATCGCTTGCGCTCGATCGCGCGTTTCGTGATGGATCCCAAGGGCTATGGGAAGCTCGCGACCGCACACTGCGAGCAGGCCAGCACGCTCGCGGCAGAGCTCGGCATGGGGCAGAGCGTCACCCTCGCGCTGGCGCAGATCTACGAGCGCTGGGATGGCCGTGGCGAGCCCAGGCACTTGCGAGCCCGGGAAGCGACCTCACCTTCGCGCGTGCTGCACCTCGCAAACGCTCTCGAGGTGCATCATCGATTGGGCGGCGCGAGCGCCGCGCTGGAGGTTGCGCGCGCCCGGCGCGGCACGCACTTCGATCCGGAGCTGGTGGATGTTTTTTTGGCGAAGCCGGACGCCGTGCTCGTCGATCTCGAAGCGGATCGGGTCTGGCCGGCGTTTCTGGCGAGCGAGCCGCTGCCCGCGCGATCCTGGCCGCGCTCGGCGCTGCTCTCGCTCGCGACCGTGTTCGCGCACTATGTCGATCTGAAGTCGCCCTATACGCTCTCGCACAGCACCGGCGTTGCCGACCTCGTCGCCCGCGCAGCCGACGCGCTGGGCTTCGATGCAGCGTTGCGGGAGCGCGTGGTGCTGGCCGCGCTGTTGCACGATCTCGGGCGCGCCAGCGTGCCCAACGGCATCTGGGACAAGCCCGGTGCGCTCGGAGAAGCCGAGCGCGAGCGCGTACGCCTGCACGGCTATCACAGTGAGCGCATCTTGAAACGCTGCGAGGCCTTGGCCGATCTCGCCGAGTTGGTCGCGACCCATCACGAACGCCTGGACGGCAGTGGTTATCACCGAGGAGCGCGCGCCACCGAGCTGTCTCCGGCTGCCCGGTTGCTCCAGGCGGCCGATGTCTACCACGCGCTGATCGAGGAGCGCGCGCACCGGCCGGCGTTCGCTCCAGCCGACGCGGCGCGCGTGCTCGGTGACGAAGCGCGTGCCGGCAAGCTCGATCCCGCGGCGTGCGATGCGGTGCTGGAGGCGGCCGGCCATGCCGCGATCGGCGGCAAGCGCACCGGCTATCCCGACGGGCTTTCCGAGCGCGAAGTGGAAGTCCTGATCTGGATCGCGCGCGGCTCGTCGAATGACACGATCGCCAAGAAGCTGTTCATCTCGCCGAAGACCGTGAAGAACCACGTGGCGCACATCTATGCGAAGACCGGTGTTCAGACGCGTGCGGCGGCCGCGCTGTACGCGGTGCACCGGGACTTGCTGCGAAGCGGCTGAGACCGGCGCAGCCAGGCCGGGGCTTGCCGTGGGCCGCGCGCTGCTTATGTAGCGGCGCATGCGAGGCTACTTCGTGATCGTGCCGCTCTTGCTGGGCGGCTGCGTGACTCAGGGCAAGTATGACGACCTCAAGCGGCAGTACGACGAAGCGCGCGAGCAGCTCGGCGCGGGTCAGGAGAAGATCGGCTCGCTCGAGCAGGCGATTGCGGCTGAGCAAGCCCAAGTGAAGGAGCTGCGGGAGAAGATCGCCCAAACCGAGCAGCAGCGCGCCGCCCTGCAACAACAGGGCATGGACAAGGACGGAGAGATCGCGCGGCTGCGCAACGACGGTCAGCAGCTCACCGACCAGCTCGCCAAGGTGGTGAAGGATCGTTCGGCGCTCAAGGAGTCGACCGACCAGCTCAGTCGCGCGCTGCGCGAGCTCGCTCTTCGCAAGGCCGAGGCGGAGCGACGCATTGCGGAGTACCGCAGCCTGCTCGTGCGCTTCAAGAACCTGATCGACGCAGGCAAGCTCCAGGTGAAGATCGTCGAAGGCAAGATGGTGCTCGAGCTGCCGACCGACGTGCTGTTCGACACCGGTTCGGCGCGCCTGTCGAAGCCAGGCAAAGAAGCGTTGGTCGAGGTCGCCCAGGTGCTCGAGGGAATGCCGGACCGACGTTTTCAAGTCGAAGGCCACACCGACAACGTGCCGATCCACAACGCGCGCTACGCGTCGAACTGGGAGCTGGCGTCGGGGCGTGCGCTCGGTGTGATCCGCGCGATGACCGAGGCCGGCATGGATCGCCAGTTGCTGAGCGGGGCGAGCTACGGCGAGTACCACCCGGTCGCGGGCAACGACACCGACGCGGGCAAGGCCAAGAATCGCCGGATCGAGATCGTGCTCGTGCCCGATCTGTCCATGCTTCCCGGCTACGACGACCTCAACCACATGGTCGAGGGGAAATAGCCGCGCACCTGGCCTCAAGCGCCGAGCAGGCCCTGCTGCTCGATGAACGAGACGATGCGGTCCACGCCTTCGCCGGTCTTCATGTTGGTGAAGACGAACGGCCGCTCGCCGCGCTGCGCCCGGGCGTCGCGGGCCATCACCTCGAGCGAGGCGCCCACGTGCGGGGCCAGATCGATCTTGTTGATCACGAGCAGGTCGCTCTTGGTGATGCCCGGCCCGCCCTTGCGAGGGATCTTGTCGCCTGCGGCGACGTCGATCACGTAGAGCGTGAGGTCGGACAGCTCCGGGCTGAATGTCGCGCTCAAGTTGTCTCCGCCGCTCTCCACGATCACCAGCTCGAGCCCTGGGAAGCGATCGATCAGCGCATCTACCGCGGTGAGGTTGATCGACGCGTCTTCCCGGATCGCGGTGTGCGGGCAGCCACCGGTCTCGACGCCGACGATGCGCTCTTCGGGCAGCGCGCGTGCGCGCACCAGAAACTGGGCGTCTTCCTTGGTGTAGATGTCGTTGGTCACCACGGCGAGGTCGTGGCGCTCGCGCATCGACTCGCACAGACGCTGAACCAGTGCGGTTTTGCCCGATCCGACCGGGCCGCCGACGCCCACGCGTAGTGCTTGTGTGCCTTTGTCTTGGTCCATCTTTCACCTCACGAACGAAACAGCCGCGAATATTGCAGCTCGTGCTGGGCGCTCGGGAGCGCGAGCCCGGGCGCGACGTTGCCGATCTGATCGTCCGGCGTTGCGAGCGCCCTTGGCACGCAGCGCTCGATCACGGCGATCGCGCGCTCCAGCATGCGTTGGCCCGCAGTCTGGCCGAGCGGCAGCAGTCGCAGCGCCGCGCTCACCTGACTCTCGCACACCGCCCAGAAGAAACCGCCGACGGCTTGCTCGAGCCCGATGCCCCAACGCACCGCGGCGAGCGCGAACATGCAGGTGTAGCTCGGGGGCATGCCGCTGGCCTTGAGGTCGGCCCCAGCAACCCCCTGCGCCCGCAGCAGTCGACCGAGCGCGAGCCCCATCTGCTCGTCCTCGAGCAGGAGCTCACTGCTTTCGCGGAACGCGCGCAGGTACTCGGTGAGCCGCCGGACCTCGGCATCGTCGCCTGCCGACCATGCGTGGTACAAGCGCACCAGCAGCGCACCGTCGAGCGCGCATACGCTATGCTCGAGCGTCCCGAGCACGAAGCTGGCCGCGCTGGCCTCGTCGTGGACCCAGCCGGCCGCCACCGCCGGCTCCAGCCCGCGGGAGTACGAAAACGCTCCAACCGGCAGCCCCGGGCTCGCCAGACGCAGCAATGCGAGCTCGGCGCCCAGCGTCGCGCGGACGGGCGTCGGGTCATCGTCAGCGGCGTCGGTGCGCATGTTCCTGGCCGTGGTGGTGCGCGTGGTCGTGGTCGCTCTGGTGGTGCTCGCCGTGGTCGTGGTGGTGCGGCTCCCGGCCGTACGCGCCCGCTTCGGGCTCGAACGGCGCAGTTTCGGCGAGAACCGGCAGCCCCAGCGCGCGCACCATGTCGTCGAGCACGTGGTCGTGTTGATAGCGCAAGAAGCCGGGCCCGATCTGCACCGCGATGTGCCGATTGCCCAGGTGATAGGCGACGCGTGCAAGCGCCGTGGGATCGGCGGTTCGCACCATCGACACCTGCTCCGGCGCTGCATCGACTCGCACGACGGACCCGTCGCTCGCACCGAGCAGATCACCACCTCGCAGCACGCGTCCGCGAGGCATCAGCAGCGCCACTTCTTCGCCGCTATCGAGCCGGCAACGCAGCCGGCTCTTCTGGCGCTGATCGAACGGCAAGCTCAGCACGTCGGAGTGCTTGCTTCCCTCGGGTGCGTCGCTTGCAATTGTGCGCATGTCACGAAGGCTTGCTCAGAACAGGAAATAACGCTGGGCCAGCGGGAGCACTTCCGCCGGCTCGCAGCTCAGCAGCGCGCCGTCGGCACGGACTTCGTAAGTCTGTGGGTCCACCTCGATTCTCGGCGTCTTGTCGTTGTGGATCAGGTCGCGCTTGCCGATCGCACGTGTGCCTTGCACTGCGACGATCTGCTTGTTCAACCCGAGCAGCGTACCGATGCCAGCGTCGCGCGCAGCCTTGGACACGAAGCTGACGCCGGTCGCCGAACGCGCCCCGCCCAGCGCACCGAACATGTGGCGATAGTGCACCGGTTGCGGCGTCGGAATCGACGCGTTCGGATCGCCCATCGGCGCCGCCGCGATCATGCCGCCGATCAGCACGAGGGATGGTTTCGCGCCGAAGAACGCTGGCTTCCAAAGCACGAGGTCTGCGCGTTTGCCCACTTCGACGGAGCCGACCTCGCGGGCGATGCCGTGCGTGATGGCGGGGTTGATGGTGTACTTCGCGATGTAGCGCTTCACGCGAAAATTGTCGTGCCGCGCCGGATCCTCCGGCAACGAGCCGCGCTGCACTTTCATTTTGTGAGCCGTCTGCCACGTGCGGATGATCACCTCGCCCACACGCCCCATGGCTTGGGAGTCCGAGGACAGCATGCTGAACGCACCCAGGTCGTGCAGAATGTCTTCGGCCGCGATCGTCTCCTTGCGGATGCGGGACTCCGCGAATGCAACGTCCTCCGGGATGTCGGGATCGAGGTGGTGACACACCATCAACATGTCGAGGTGCTCGTCGACGGTGTTGACGGTGTACGGGCGTGTCGGGTTTGTCGAGGACGGCAGTACGTTCGGCTCGCCGCACGCTCGGATGATGTCCGGCGCATGCCCGCCGCCTGCACCCTCGGTGTGAAACGTGTGGATCGCACGACCCTTGAAGGCCGCGAGCGTCGCCTCCACGAAGCCCGACTCGTTGAGCGTGTCGGTATGAATAGCCACCTGAACGTCGTGCTCGTCCGCCACGCGGAGGCAGGTGTCGATCGCCTGCGGAGTCGTGCCCCAGTCTTCGTGCAGCTTGAGACCCATCGCTCCGGCCTCGATCTGCTCGACGAGCGCCGGCGCCAGGCTGGCGTTGCCCTTGCCCATGAAGCCCAGGTTGATCGGCAGGGCTTCGGCGGCTTGCAGCATGCGGTGCAGGTTCCAGGGACCCGGCGTGCAGGTCGTCGCGTTGGTGCCGGTGGCCGGTCCCGTGCCGCCTCCGAGCATGGTGGTGACGCCGCTCATCAAGGCATCGTCGATCTGCTGCGGACAGATGAAGTGAATGTGCGAGTCGATGCCGCCCGCGGTGACAATCATGCCCTCGCCCGCAATCGCCTCCGTGCCAGGCCCGATCGCGATGTCGACGCCGGGCTGAATGTCGGGGTTGCCCGCCTTGCCGATGCCGGCGATGCGCCCGCTCTTGATCCCGATGTCGGCCTTGATGATGCCGGCGTGATCGATGATCAGCGCGTTCGTGATGACCACGTCCACCACTTGATCCGACGTGCGCTGGCTCTGTCCCATGCCGTCTCGGATGACTTTGCCCCCGCCGAACTTCACCTCCTCGCCGTAGATTGTGCAGTCCTGCTCCACCTCGACGATCAGCTCGGTGTCCGCGAGCCGCACACGGTCGCCTGTGGTGGGACCGAACATCTGCGCGTATGCCCGCCGGTCGATGCGCGTCATGAGCCTGCCTCGAGGGGGCCCATCACCTTGCCATTGAAGCCGTACACGTGGCGCTCACCGGCGAGCGCCACGAGTGTGACCGTGCGCGTCTGTCCAGGCTCGAAGCGGACGGCCGTGCCCGCCGGGATGTCGAGCCGGTAGCCGCGCGCCACCTCCCGATCGAAGCGTAACGCCGGGTTCGTCTCGTAGAAATGGTAGTGCGAGCCAACCTGGATCGGACGGTCGCCCGTGTTGGCTACGACGAGAGTCGCCTTGGCGCGGCCGGCGTTGAGCTCGATCTCGCCGTCGATCGGGAGGATTTCTCCGGGTGTCATACGTAGCCTCTTCACCTGATTGGATTGTGCACGGTCACGAGCTTCGTGCCGTCGGGAAACGTTGCCTCGATTTGAACCTCGTCGATCATCTCGGCGACGCCATCCATGACGTCTGCCCGCGCCAGCAGAGTCGCGCCGTAGCTCATCAGCTCGGCCACGCTCTTGCCGTCGCGCGCTCCCTCCATGACCGCCGCACAGATGTACGCGATCGCCTCGGGGTAGTTGAGCTTCAGACCTCGCGCCCGGCGCCGCTCCGCGAGCAGCGCAGCGGTGAAGACCAGCAGCTTGTCTTTTTCTCGCGGCGTCAGCTCCATCCTGATCCTCCTGTCGACGAGGTTCGGAACACTGCCTCGGGCCTCATGTCGCCCAGATCCTCGGTGCCACCGCGCGGACCCCGAAGGCATGCTCGCGCAGCGCGCTCCACGCGGCGCCCAACGCTTGGCGTGCCTGCTCGGTGCTCGTCCCGAGGTAACGACAGACGAGCGCCCCGGGCAGCTTGGAGCACGCGGTCTGTCGTGGCGCGACTGCAAGCAATGCGTCGCGTGCCTGCGACACCAGCTCTGACGAGGCTCCATTGGCCACGCACACGAGCAAGCCGAGCACCGGACTGCCACCGAGACCGAAGGGCTCACGCATGACCTCGCTCCCGCCGTCATAGCACCCGCGCTCGAGCATCAAGGGCGCGCCCTCACGCCAGATCTCGAGACGCTGCTCGACCCGGCCGCGCTCGAAGCGCTCGCCGATCGCAGGTCGCCCGAAGCACACGATGTCCCAAGCTAGAAGCTCCGCGCCAGCCGCGAGCTCGATGCGCGTCTCGAGCGCGATGTTCGCTCCGTCGTACACGATGCTTTCTTGCGGCAGCCATTCGAGCCGGCAGCCCGTGCCCACTCGAAAGTGCTGGCGCTGAAACGCGCGGGGTCCGGCGGTGCGATAGAACTTCGTCGCTGCGGGAGTCGTCAAGAGCGCCCGAGCGCCCGAGCTCGCAGACACCTCGAGCGTCAGCCGGTCGCCGCCGACCACGCCTCCGGGCGGATGCAGCACGTACGTGTGACAGGTCCCGTCCAGCTCGGGATGGAACGGTCGCTGTACCGTGAGCGGGCCCGAGTGTCGCTGCCGCGCGAGAACGGTGCGCTCGCCTCGGCGCTCGAAATCGAGCTCGAGCCGGGCCTCCCACCCGAGTTGTTGCTGCAAGAGCACGCTCGAAGTATGCCCGTCCACGGGGACAATCCCTACACTTTCAGGTAGCGATCGACGAGATCGCTGCTCAGCTCTGCGATCTTGCCGCTCGCTGCGACGCGGCCGCGCTCGAGGATGCAGAAGCGCTGCGCCAGGCGTCGCGCGAAGGGCAGCTTTTGCTCGACCAGCAGCACCGTGATGTTGCTTTCCGTGCGCAGTCGATCCACGACGTCCCCGATCTGCTGCACGATGTTCGGCTGGATGCCCTCGGTGGGCTCGTCCAGCAACAGCAGCTTGGGGTCGCAGGCCAGCGCTCGGCCGAGCGCCAACTGCTGCTGCTGGCCGCCCGACAAGTCGCCGCCGCGACGCTGCAGCATGTCGCGCAGCACCGGGAACAGCTCGAACACCGAGCTCGGAATGGCGCGCTTGCCGTCGTTGCGCGCGAGCAGGCCGGTCTCGAGGTTTTCCTCGACCGTGAGCTGGGCGAAGATCTCGCGGCCTTGCGGCACGTATCCGATGCCCGCGCGCGCACGCTGCTCGGCGGGCCGATCAGCAAGCTCTCGTCCCTGATAGCGAACGCTGCCAGTGACCGGCAGGAGCCCCATGATGCTGCGCAGCAACGTGGTCTTGCCCACGCCGTTGCGGCCCATGACGACCACGCACTCGCCTTCCGGCACCTCGAGCGCGACGTCCCACAGGGTGTGACTCTCGCCGTAGTATTGGTTGAGTTGACTGACCTCGAGCAACGCCATCACGACCCCAAGTACACTTCGATCACGCGCGGATCGTTCTGAACTTCGTCCATGCTGCCCTCGGCCAAGACTCGACCTTCGTGCAGCACGGTGACGGTGCGCGCGATGCGGCGCACGAACTCCATGTCGTGCTCGACCACGACCACGGTGCGCTCGCCCGCGAGCCCGGAGAGCAGCTCGGCGGTGCGCTCGATCTCCTGGTGCGTCATGCCCGCGTCCGGTTCGTCGACGAGCATGACTTTCGGATCCTGGACCAACAGCATCCCGATCTCGAGCCACTGCTTTTGGCCGTGCGAGAGCAGCCCCGCGCGCGTGTCGCGCTCGGCTTGCAGCCCGATGGTCTCGAGCGCGCCCTCGATTCGTTGGCGCTGATCCGCGCTCAGGCCGGCGAACAGCGTGCGAAAGACGCCCTTCGGCGCGCGGCACGCGAGCTCCAGGTTCTCGAACGCAGTGAGCTGCTCGAACACGGTCGGTCGCTGGAACTTGCGGCCGATGCCGAGCCGCGCGATTTCGTGCTCGGTCTTTCGTGTGAGCTCTTCGCGCCCACCGTCCATGAAGATTCGCCCCGCATCGGGCCGGGTCTTGCCAGTGATCACGTCCATCATCGTGGTCTTGCCCGCGCCGTTCGGGCCGATGATGCAGCGGAGCTCGCCTGGATCGAGCACCAGATTGAGGCGGTCGAGCGCCTTGAAGCCGTCGAAGCTGACGCTGATCTCGTCCAGCCACAACATGGCGTGGCCCATGGCACCCGGATTCCTGATGGGCGCGTGCTCGGTCATGACACCTGCGTCGCGGCCGGCCGCCCGGTCTCTTGGTTGCGCGGGGCGGGCCGCTGCGTTCGCTTGCGCATCCGCAAGAGCCCGATGGCGCCGCCTGGAAAGAACAGCGTGACTAGCACGAACAACCCGCCGAGCACGAACAACCAGAATTCGGGATATGCGGCGGTCAGGTAGCTCTTGATGCCATTGACGATCAGCGCGCCGAGCGCCGCGCCCACCAGAGTCCCGCGACCGCCCACCGCGACCCAGATCGCGATCTCGACCGAGTTGGCGGGCGCGAGCTCGCTCGGGTTGATGATGCCGACCTGAGGCACATACAGGGCGCCTGCGAGCCCCGACAGCATGGCCGCGAGGGTCCAGGCAAAGAGCTTGTAGGTCACCGGGCTGTAGCCTGCGAACATGACCCGGCTCTCCTGATCTCGGATCGCGGTGAGCACCCGCCCTGCCCGACTGGTGACGATGTAGCGGCACACGAGATAGCCGAGCAACACCGCCAGCGCGGATGCCACGTAGAGGGTGACTTTGGTGCTCTGCTCGCTCAGGGCGTAGCCCCTCATCCGCTTGAAATCCGTCATCCCGTTGTTGCCGCCGAAGCCCGTGTCGTTGCGGAACATGAGCAGCATCGACGCATAGGTGAGCGCTTGAGTGATGATCGAAAAATAGACGCCGCGGATCCGTGAACGGAACGCCAGGAAGCCGAAGACCAGCGCCACAGCTGCGGGCACCAGCAGCGCCGCCGCGCAGGCCACGCCGAAGCTGTCGAACGGTTTCCAGAACCACGGCAGCTCTTTCCAGTCGAGAAACACCATGAAGTCCGGCAGCTCGCTGCGGTACACACCCTGCTTGCCGATCGAGCGCATCAGGTACATGCCCATCGCGTAGCCGCCCGCCGCGAAGAACAGCGCCTGCCCGAGGCTGAGAATGCCCGTATAGCCCCACAGCAGGTCCATCGCGATCGCGACCAGCGCGTAGCACAGGAACTTGCCGAACAGCGGGATCAAGTAGTTGGGCAAGTGCAGTGCCGAGCCCTCGGGCAACCCCAGGTTCAAGCCGGGCAGCACGGCGAGCAGCAAAGTACAAATCGCGGCAAAAGCTGCCCACTGCAGCGGGCTGTGCATCTGTCGCAAGCGCGCGATCATGGCTCAGGTCTCCGCCGCGCGACCCTTGAGGGCAAATAGCCCCTGCGGCCGGCGCTGGATGAACAGAATGATGAAGCCGAGCACCAGGATCTTTCCGAGCACTGCGCCCGCGACCGGTTCTAGCAGCTTGTTGACGGTACCGAGCCCCAGCGCCGCGTACAGCGTTCCGAAGAGGTTACCGACTCCGCCCACGACCACCACCATGAAACTGTCGACGATGTAGCCTTGGCCGAGCTCGGGGCCGACGTTGCCAATCTGAGATAGCGCCACCCCGCCGAGGCCCGCCACCGCGGAGCCCACACCGAACGTCAGGGTGTCGACCCAGGATGTGCGGATGCCCACGCAACGCGCCATGCGACGATTCTGGGTGATGGCCCGAACCTGCAGGCCGAGCGTCGTGCGATTCAGCAAGTACCATACGAAAGCGACGATCACGCCCACGCAGACGAGGGGCGCGCTCCGTGTGAACGGCAGCACGCCCTCGGGCAGCAGCTCGACGCCGCCAGAGAGCCATGGCGGATTCGCGACGGTGACATTCTGTGCGCCCAAGATCCGGCGCACGCTTGGGCTCAAGA
>JBIOJD010000093.1:0-11087 GCA_044450485.1 Polyangiales bacterium
CCTGCGACCCAGTGCGTCAGCGGCTCCACGCGCTCGGTCTCTTCGGTCTCGAGCACGATCAGCGGGTGGTTGGCGCGGATCAGCAGCTCGAGATCGCGAACGTCGTCCAGCGAAATGGGTGCCCGCGCAGCCAACCGAGCCTCATCGCCGAGTCTATCATGCTCGCCGAGCGCTCCGGAGTCGGTCGAACCGCGCCGAACCATGCGAATTCACCACGTTTTGGCGCGACGCTACACCCAACCGGCGGAGCTGGCGCCGGGCGTTTGCGTTTCCGGCGCGTGTCCGGCGAGCCCCAAAATGTTTCCCTAGACACCGGCGCCAGGTTACCGTGCCTGCGAACCCAGCGGGCATTCGAGGCCCGCGCGCGATCTTCTCTTCATTCGAACGAGGTGGACCGATGACCCGAGCTCGTCTCTTGACCGCGTTGTTGGTGTTGTGCTCGCCCGCTTTCGCCACGACCGCGTTGGCACAAGACCAACCGGCGGACGCGACGCAAGCCGCCAGCCCCCAGGGCGGCGGTGACATGGGCGGCGCAGATACGGAGTCGGCGACCCCACCACCGCAGCCAGCGGACCAGCCCGCTCCTCCCCCGCCCGCGGAAAGCAGCAGCAGCGCGAGCTCGGCCAAGCCCGTCAGCCTGTCGCTGTTGCTCGGCTACGGCATCAGCCTGAAGAGCGGGCCCAACATCTGGGGCCTCGGCTTCGGTGCGCGCGGCGGCTACAACATCGACAAGATCTACATCGGCGCGCGCTTCGTGTACTACCTCGGCAAATCGCAGGACATCCCGGGGTTGGGCTCGGTCTCGTACAACGTCTGGGAGCTCGGTGTCGAAGGCGGCTACGACCTCGGTGTCGCCGACAAGCTGACCGTGCGCCCGATGCTCGGGCTCGGCCTGGCTGACTTCGGCTACAGCGCCAAGATCACCGGCATCCCAGGCGGCGTCACAGGAGCGCCGATTGCGAGCAACGGGTCGTCGTCGAGCGGCTACCTCTTCGTCGCGCCGGGCGTCGCAGCGCTCTATGACGTCAGCGACTCGTTCTTCCTCGGGGTCGACATGCGATTGCAGCTCGTGTTCTCGAGCGGGAGCATGACCGAAGCGCTCATCTTCCTCGCCAACGGAGGCATGCGCTTCTAGCCTTTGCAGCTCCCGTTTCCGTAGTGACGGGTCCGGCGCGCTGCCGGGCCCGTTTTCGTTTTGGCACGCTCGGCGCGTGCCTTCGCCCTGCTGGCCAAGCTCTTCCCTTCGCCAGCTGCATGCAGTACACAAGGCGGGCCCAACTCCAAGAGGAAAGCAAAATGCCGCTGCGCTCCTGTTCCATTTTGGGTACTGTGGTGATCGCGCTCGCCGTGGCGCAGCCCGCGTTGGCCGAGACGCCGCACAAGCTCGGCGGCGACCGGCAGGACGAGAGCCTGGGCGCGAAGAAGACCAAGAAGGCCAAGGACGACAGCGCGCCCGCGGCCGACGACAGCAAGGACAAGAGCTCCGACAAAGGCTCCGACAAAGGCTCCGACAAGCCCGCCGAGGGATCCTCCGGAGGCACTGCAGGCTCGGCAAGCGGGCAGCCAGCCGAAATGTCCGAAGGCGATGGCTGGGAAAAGCCGCCGATGGAGCAGGAGAAGCCCATCGGCCCGCCGCCCAAGGTCGCAGAGGAGCCCAAGATCGGCGACGGCAAGCAGTGGAGCGCGGGGTTGATCGCGGGCTGGGCCTTCAAGACCGACCGCAGCACGGCCAATCTCGGTGCCGATCCCTACGGGCTCGGGCTCGGGCTGCGCGGCGGTTACGAGTGGGACTTCAAGCTCTATACCGGCGTGTTCTTCATGTATTACCTCGGCAGCAGCGAGACCGGCTCGACGGCGCTCGTGAACGTGCCCTCGCAGAGGCATTCGTCGAGCTACATGCATTTCGGCGTCGAGCCCGGCTACGACTGGTGGCTCGGCCCCGTGATCCTGCGGCCCTCGCTGCAGATCGGCGTGGCCATGGCCTTCACCGACAACTCGCCGGCAGGCGGCACGACCAGCGTCACGCGGCTGATGTTCGGCCCGGGCTTCACGCTGATCGACCCGATCGGCAGCTTCTTCATCGCTGGCGACGCGCGCGCGAATCTCGTCCCGAGCAACAACGGTGTCTCGTCGATCTTGCTCGCCGTCCACTTCGGCCTACGCTTTTAGCGTGAGTCGTCTGCTAGCGATCGTGCTGGTCGTCACAGGGTGTGCGACCTCGCACGGCAGGGCGCTGCCGGGCACCCGCAGCGCGCTCGCGCTGCAGCGTGTGGTGCTGTACCGCACGGGCGTCGGGTACTTCGAGCGGCGCGGCACGGTGAAGGGCCGAGAGCTCAAGCTCAAGGTCCGCAAGGACCAGATCAACGATCTGCTCAAGAGCTT
This sequence comes from Polyangiales bacterium, assembly GCA_044450485.1. Lineage (GTDB taxonomy): Bacteria > Myxococcota_A > Polyangia > Polyangiales > JAFGIB01 > CAVZVA01. Next base: position 2,383 of record JBIOJD010000093.1, read on the forward strand.
GGCGGTGGTCGATCGGAGCTCCGGCAAGGTGCTCTCGGTGTCGGTGCCGCTCGACCCGCAGGCGTGGCACAAGCTGGCTTTGTCGGCGCTCGCCCCGGGGCAAGGAAAGCTCGCCGAAGTGCTCGATGGGCTGCGCGGCAGCCGCATCGCCGTGGAAGCCCGGTCGCGCAGCGTCGAGGGCCGCATCGTGATGGTCGAACGCATGCAGGCCGAGCCGACCGCCGACGAAGACCGCTCGCGGGGGCCGCAGTACGAGGACTACAAGCTCACGCTGCTCGACGGCGATACGCTCGAGGTCGTGCGCCTGTCGCGGATCACGAGCCTCTCGCTGCAAGACGGCGACGTGGTGATGCAGCTCGACCGCCATCTCGACGCGAGCGCCGGCGAAGGCATGTTCCAACAAGTCGAGCTGACCCTCGCGCTCGCGGGAGACTCCGAGCACGACCTCGTGCTGTCGTACGTGGCGCCGGCGCCGCTGTGGAAGCCCACCTACCGCGTGGTGCTCGACGAGGAGCATCCGGGAACGGCGCTGTTGCAAGCCTGGGCGGTGGTCGACAACACCAGCGGCGAGAGCTGGGAGAAAGTGCAGCTCAGCTTGACCTCGGGCGCGCCGATCGCGTTCCGTTACGACCTGCACACCCCGCGCGAGGTCGAGCGACCCGACCTCAGCTACAGCGCGGCCGAGAAGCAGGCGCAGGTCGCGCTCGGCGAGCGCAGCTTCGACCAGGCGCAGCCTACGATGACTCCTGCGCCCGCTGCGCCGGAAGCGAGCGCCGGGGCCGAGGAGCCGAGCGCCGATGACGTGGAAAGCGTGGCGGCGCCCATGGCCAAGGAAGAGCGCAAGCTCTCGGCGCGCATGTCGATGTCCAAGGGCGGCCCGCGCAATGCGCCCATGCTGCAAGCGCCCGCGCCGATGGCGCCGCCACCGCCTGCGCTGACGTTGCAGGCCTTGCAAGCGAGCGCCGCTGCGCAGGCGAGCGCGGCACGCGTGGCAGGCCTCACCCGTTTCGATTTGCAATCGCAGGTCACGCTGCCCGATGGCAGCTCCACGATGGTCGCGCTGGTCAACCAGCAAGTGGGCGGCGAGCAAGTGCTGCTGTACCGGCCGGGCGGCTCGGGCCAAGGCTACGAGTGGAACCCGTACCGGGTGGTGCGGTTCCGCAACGACACCGATTTCGTGCTCGAGCCCGGGCCGATCAGCATCTACGCAGGCGGCAGCTTCGTGGGCGAAGGATTGAGCGAAGCGATCGGCAGCCACGAGCTCGCGACGATTCCGTTCGCCGTGGAGCCTTCCGTCGTCGTCCGCAGCAAGCTCGAAGACGAAGGTGACGAAACGCGCAGCGTCAAGCTCGTGCGCGGGGAGCTCGAGGTCGAATCGTTCCATCGCGTCACCACGGTTTGGTCGGTGAGCGGCTCGCCCGCGGCCCATGGCTATAGGGTGCTGATCCGCCACCCGCGCCGCGGCGGCCAGTACGAGCTGGTCGAGCCGAAGCAGGGCACGGAGTCGCTGCCTGACGCGTACTTCGTGCCGGTGGACGTGGCAGCGGGCGCGCGCGAAGCGAGCGTCAAAGTGGTGGAACGCACGCCCAGCAAAGTCAGCGTGAGCTTCTGGGACGGCGCGGCGGTGCAGTTCCTCGATACGTTGCTGGCCGCGTCGGATCTCGATCAGGCCACGCGCCAGAAGCTCGAGCCGCTGATCGCGAAGCGCCGCGAGATGGGTCGCATCGACACCGAGATTTCGAGCTTGCAGGCGCAGCAGGGCGAGCTCGACCAGCGCGTGAACGAAACGCGCGAGAGCGTGCACGCGATCCAGCGCGACCCGCGCGCGGCTGCGCTGCGCGCCAAGCTCGGCCAGCGGCTCGATCAGTTCCTGCGCGACGCCGATGCGGCCGGCCGCAAGATCGTGGAGCTGCAGAGCAAGCGCCTCGAGCTCAAGATCGAGCTCGAGGACATGCTGCAGGCCGCAACGCCAGCGGGTTGAGATGCGAGCTACGGCGCTCGCGTGCCTGCTCGGTTCAGTCACAATGCTGAGCTGCGCGCCGAACATGTCCGTCAGCGCGCTGCGCAGGGCCGAGGGCGAGCTGTGTTGCAAACCGCCCGCGCTGCGCTTTCGGGGCGTAGGCCGCTTGCGGGTCGGAGGCACGCGCGGCCTCGACGTGGAGCTCTACGAGGCGAGCGGCTGCGACCAAGAACAGCTCTATGTGTGCTCGCAGGCACTGCGGCGTTGCGAGCACGCGCTGTCCGCGCTGCCGCGGCCCGATCTGCACGCTGCCCTCGAACGCGCGCACGAGGTGCTGCGTCTCGCTGCCCGCGCCCGCTGCCCGGAGTCCGAGCTGCTGGTGACTCAAGAAAGCGAAACTCTTTTCCACTTTCACTCGTGCGATGGCGAGTGGCTCTACCACTGTCGTGCTCGCGGCTGCGAGCGCTTGCCAACACGCAAGCCGTGAGTGAGGCGACGTGCTAGCCTGAGGCGGCCGCACGTCAGGGCGGGCTTTCGGAATCTGCATGCGATTGCCGCTTATTTCGAGGCCGATCTCGGCCGTCGCGCGCTCGGCGCCTGCCAAGACGCCGCTCTTGCAGCGGCTGCTCGCGCTGCCGCGGCCACGCCCGCGCGCGCGGCAGCTCGAAGACCACATGGCGTGGATCGGTCTGCGCGACGTCAGCGCCGAATCGCTGGCGAGCCTCGAGCGCGATCTCGCTGGCCGAGCGCTCGAGGTACCTGGCGTGGTCTCGGTCGCCATCAATCCGTACCTGCGCCGAGCGCGCTTTCACATCACGAAAGGACGCGTGAGCCTCGAGCAGCTCGAAGCGCTCGTCGTCGCGGCCGAGCTCGCGTGCAGAGCACCGGGCACGGCGCTGTCTGCAGAGCGCGAGCTGCCGGACGACGAGCTGTTGCACCTGCAGCGCTGGGTCGAGCTGCTCGCGGACAGCGCGGGCCTGGGCCTCGGTGCGATGCTGCGCCTGCTGCCGTTTCTGCCCACAGCGCTCTCGACCAACGCTGCCGCGCTGCTCACCCTGATCAAGACCCAGCCCCGCCTGCGTGCGCCGCTCGACCGCAAGCTCGGCAAGGACCGCGCCGATCTCGCGCTCGGGGTGATGCTCGCGTTCTGCCAAGGCCTGTCGCAGCGACCGCTCAGCTCGCTCGTGGACGTCGGCCACCGCGTGAGCGCTTTGCGCGAGCACACCGCGCGCGCACGCTTGTTCGCCAAACGACGCAGCGAGCTGCTCGGCGACACGGTGGCCTGGGACCTGCGACCCGAAGCCGTGGTCCCGCGCAGACCGCGACCAGCGCCCCTCGGCCCGCTCGAGACCTACGCGAGCCGTGCGTGGCTCACCGCTGCAGGAGGCTTCGCCTTCAGCTTGCTCACCACGCGCAGCCCGCGACGCGCGGCCGCGGCGCTGCTCTCGGCGCTGCCCAAGCCCGCGCACCTCGGCCGCGAGCTGTTCGCGAACGAGGTCGGTCGCCTGCTCGCCGAGCGCGGCATGCTCGTGCTCGCACCGGACGCGCTGCGACGCCTCGATCGGGTCGCTTGCTTGGTGATCGACGCGGCCCTGCTGAGCCACGCGCGTTTCAGTCTCGGTCGCATCGTTCCGCGCGATGGGCGCGATGCCATCGGCGTGCTCGCGAAGGTGCGATCGCTGTTCGATCCGCGCCAACCGGTCGAGCTGCGACAGGCCGATGGGTTCCAGCTCGGGCCGTTGCCGCTGCTGCAAGCGCGGTCCGACGACGACGCCTACGAGCTGGCGCACGATCTCGGCGCAACCGGCTCGCTCGTGCTTGGTCTGGCGCACGGCGAGCAGCTCTGGGCGCTGATCGAGGTTCGGATCTCGGGCCGCGGCGGCGCCGAAGACTTGGTCGACGCAGCGCAGCAAGGCGGGCTGCGCGTGGTGGTCGCCGCCGAGCCTGATCAAATCTGGGAGCATCTCGGCAGCCAGCCGGTCGAGGTCGTGCCTGGAGGCGCGCAGCTCGTCGAAGCGATCAGGCGTTTGCAAGAGCAAGGCGAGATGGTGGCGTATCTCGGCCACGGACCATCACCGGCGCTCGCGCATGCGGATTGCGCGATCGCGGTGCGCGACCCGGCCGCGCCTCCACCGTGGGCTGCGCACGTGATCTGCGAGCCCGATCTCGACGGCCTCCACACGCTGTTGCGCGCATCGTTGCTCGCGCGCAGCGTGTCGCAGCAGAGCGTGCGGCTCGCGCTCGGTGCGGCTGCCGTGGGCACGCTCGCATCCGCAGGTGGCAAAGGCGGGCCGAGTCAACGCGTGATGCTGGTCGTCAACGTCGCGACCGTGGTCGCGATGCTCAACGCGCTGCGAAGGACCGCGCCGCTACGCAGTCGTGAGCGCGTGATGGCGGCCGACCTCACGCCTTGGCACGCGCTCGAGACCCACGCCGTGCTCGCGCGCCTGGGCAGCGGTCCCGCAGGGCTCCGCGACGAACAAGCCAGCGAGCGCGCCGCGGCGCGACAACAGCGGGACCCCTCGGCGCCGGTGGAGCTCGGGGCCGCGATCGCACAGGAGCTGCTCAACCCGCTCGCGCCCCTGCTCGCAGCGGGCGCGGGGCTGAGCGCGCTCGTCGGCTCCACGCTCGACGCCGGAATCGTCGCGAGCGTCGGCGGCATCAACGCCGTGATCGGGGGTGTGCAGCGCTACCGCGCCGAGCGCGCGATCCGCGCCTTGGTCCAGCCGGCGCGGGTGAACGTGCGCGTGCGGCGCGACGGCGCGACGCGCCAACTCGCGGCCGAGGAGCTCGTCGGAGGCGACATCGTGCTGCTCACGCCGGGTGAAGAAGTCCCGGCCGACTGCCGGATCCTGCAGAGCAACAGGCTCGAGGTCGACACTTCGATCCTGACCGGCGAGTCGCTGCCCACGCCCAAAGACGCGCTTGCGTCGTTCGAAGCCGCGCTCGCCGACCGAAGCTGCATGCTGTACGCGGGCACGCGCGTGGTTGCCGGCAGCGCTACTGCAGTCGTGATAGCCGTGGGCGAGCAAGTCGAAGCGCGTCGCGGTGCACAAGCCGAGAAGGGCGGAGCGGGCGCGCGCAGCGGCGTCGAAGCACGGCTGCGGGAGCTGATGCAGCTCACTGGACCGATCGCGGCCGCAGGCGGAGTCGCCGTGGTGATCGCTGGCCTCTTGCGCGGCCGCGGCGCGGCCGAGGTGGTCGAGACCGGCGTGAGCATGGCCGTCGCGGCGATCCCAGAAGGCCTGCCGCTGCTCGCGACCGCGGCCCAGCTCTCGACCGCAGAGCGGCTTTCGAAGCGGGGCGCACTGGTGCGCAATGCGCACAGCATCGAAGCGCTCGGCCGCGTCGACGTGATCTGCCTCGACAAGACGGGCACGCTGACCGAAGGACAGCTCGAGCTGCACTTGGTGAGCGACGCCGTGCACGCAGTACGGCTCGATGCGCTCGAGCGCGCGCACCGCGACGTGCTGGCGGCGGCGCTACGCGCAAGCGCGACCGAAGAAGGCGGCATCCACAGCCATCCGACCGACGCAGCGCTCGCGCGCGCCGCGGCTTTCGCAGGCGTTGAGCGCGGTGAAGGACGACCGAGCCTGCGACCGCACGCCGAGCATCCCTTCGAGTCGGCGCGCGGTTATCACGCGGTGGTGGCGCGAATGGAAACGGGTGTGCTGGTCAGCGTCAAGGGCGCGCCCGAAGCACTCCTCGCGCGCTGCCGCGAGCAGGTGCAAGACGGCGTGCGCGTGGCGCTCGCACCCGAGGCTCGCGATGCTTTGGTCGCGCGCGCCGCAGAGCTCGCGGCCCGTGGCCTGCGCGTGCTCGCGGTCGCGGAGAGCGAGCGCGTGGCCTCGGACGCCGAAGACAACCTCGAGCGCTTGTGCTTCCTCGGTTTCTTGGCGTTCCGCGACGCCACGAGGAAGGAGGCCGCTTCGACCCTGCGGCGGCTGAGCGCAGCCGGCATCAAAGTCGTGATGCTCACCGGCGATCACGTCAACACCGCGCGCAGCATCGCCACCGAGATCGACTTGCTGCGCGGCCGCGAAATCCTGAGCGGCGGCGCGCTCTCCGCGCTCTCGGACACGGAGCTCGCCGAGCGCGTCGACCGCTACGGCGTGTTCGCGCGTGTCACACCCAGCCAGAAGGTGCGCATCGTGCGCGCGCTGCAAGAGCGCGGCCACGTGGTCGCGATGGTGGGCGACGGCGCCAACGATGCGCCCGCGCTTCGCGCCGCCGAGGTCGGCGTGGCGCTCGGCCAAGGCTGCGCTCCCGCTGCACGCGCGGCCGCCGACATCGTGCTCACCGACGTCGCGCTCGAACGCCTGCTCGACTGCATCCTGGAAGCGCGAGCGATGTGGCTCTCGGTGAGCGAAGCGGTCTCGATTCTACTCGGCGGCAACCTCGGCGAGATCGGCTTCACCGTAGCGGCGGGCCTCGTCTCCGGGCGACCGCCGCTCGGCCCGCGCCAGCTCTTGCTCGTCAACTTCCTCACCGACATCGCGCCCGCGATGGCCATCGCCCTCCGCAGACCACCGCGCACCGCGTACGAACAGCTCGAGCAAGGCCGCCCCGACGAGCTCCTGCGCGCGCGACTGAACCGCGCAATCGCCGTGCGTGCAGTCAGCACCACGCTCGGCGCGAGCTGGGCCTATGGGCTCGGCCGCCTGACCGGAACGCGCTCGCGCGCCAGCACCATGGCGCTCTGCGCGCTCGTCGGCAGCCAGCTCGGCCAGACCATTCTCTCACGCGGCACCGGACGCCGCGTCACCGTCACCGCGCTCTGCTCCTGGGCCGCCCTGCTCGCGATCGTACAGACCCCTGGCCTCAGCCACCTCTTCGGCTGTCGCCCGATCGGTCCCTTCGGCCTCGGCATGGCCTTCGGCAGCTCGGTCGCCGCAACTGCCACATCGGCCGCGCTTGCGGCGCTCGACGAACAGCTCGCGCAGTGGCTGCAAGAACACGAGCCGCTACGGGCCGAAGTCAGCGTGCTCAGAAACCTGCGCGAGCGCATCGAACGCGTGGAGCGCGCACTGCGCGGCCCGAGCGAAGAGCCGGTCCTGAGCTAGGCTGTCCGGTCGTGGGTCAGGCCGCAGATCTAGACAGCGTCGCCTCGCAGCCTAACACCCCGGTTACCACTCCACCCCACTGCATCCCATCAAGCTGAAATCAAAAGCGAACCCACCCCGCTCCCCCATAGGTGTTAGCAGTTCAGCCTGAGACCGCGCCGTAGGCCGCGAGGGTTTCTCGGAAGCGTTGGACCTGGCGTTTGCGGGTCTTGGAGTCGAGGGCGTCGAGTCGGTCAGTGATAGCGACGATGTTGGCTTGCACGTCGCAAAGCCTCATCGGCAAGAGCGCGGATGTGAAAATGAGCCAGAGCACCCTGGTCAGTTTCCAGGGCTGTCGCGAGCTCGGAAGTGCGGTCGATCGGGGGGGAAAGCTCGCGTCGCAGCGAGCTGAGCTTTTCCAGCAGCACCGCGGATAACAGCTTCGCGTAGAGCCACGCCTGGATAGTATCGGGCCGATGATTGGGCATCCGGTCGAAGCCGCAGATCGACTTCCAGCGCTTGAACTGCAATTCGATTTGCCAGCGCAGCCTGTAGAGCTGTAGGCACTGCTCGGCTGAGAGTCGGTCGGGCTCGGCCGTCGTCAAGACGATCACGTACTGGGCCATTTCCAGAGTTTGTTCGCTGACGCCGCTGCCATGCTCCTTGAGCACGCGCTTCTTCGCCTTCTCTGCTTGGGCCTTGGGCAGCCGTTGCATGCACAGTCGTCCCGGCAGAGACCGGGCAGCGCCGGAGCCGTCCTTGTAATGCGCCAGCACCGAGACTTCATGGGCGTGTCCGGTCCGCAGTGCGCGTAGCAGCGGCCACAGGTCCAACGTTTCGCCGTTCAGCGTGGTGACCGGTAGTGCGCCATGGTTGAAACGAATCAGGACGTCGGCACCACACTGCTTGGCGTACGCCATACCGCGTGCATGGCAGTACCCGCGATCGCCGATCACTAGCTCCCCGGCGACCGGACAGAAGTTCCAGAGCCCTTCGCCCGCTTCGATGCCGGTGCTGATCACCTGCAGGTACCGAAGGTCCGTCAGGCGCATCCGTGTATGGATGCGCGCGTCGCCGTTCACCGAGCCCGGCCGCGACACCACGCTCGCGTCGACCAACGAAACCTCGTAGCCGGCCCAGTGTTCAGGCGCGAACTGCCGCTGCTCGCCCACGACCGTGCACAGCAACTCCTGCAGGTACGGCGCAGCGCGGCACATCTTCTTGTGCAGTCGCATCGGACTCACGTCCGGCCCCCCGCTCTGCGCCACCAGTGCCACCGTTTGCCGCAGCGGCAGCTCAGCTCCGGCGTTGACCAGGATCAGGCGCAGCAACTCGCTGGCCGTCTTGATCTTGTTGCCTCCGTACTGCAGTTGCAGCAGCTTGTGCTTGTCCGCGAGCTGTTCCCAGTTCGCCGGAAGAAGACTCGTGATCACCGCCCAGTCCTTCAAGATCGGATTCGTCATGCCCCCTTGGATCACGGGCCAATCTGGCGGTCCAAAAAACTGCTAACACCTATGCCCCACTCCCCCACCACCCCCGCTGATCTAGACTGTCCAGTCTCGCCGGACTAGGGGATCTAGCCAGAAACGGCCTACTTACGAGTTGGGCAGACCGAAGAATGAGCGCACACGAACACGGACATCCCGACGGTCAGGCTGCCTGCGATCAACTCCTGGCAGAGCTGCGGGCGCGCCTGCACGCCG
>JBIOJD010000094.1:0-11082 GCA_044450485.1 Polyangiales bacterium
GCAGGTGCGGATCGCGTTCATCGCCGAGAGCGACGGAAGCACCCACGCGCTCACCATCACCCCGAATGCGTCGGAGCTGCAGGACTGCCTCTACTCGAAGGTCGCGAGCTACCGCTTCCCACGCTTCCAAGCAGGTCGCGAGCTGCAACGCTTCGTGCTCTCGGTGCAGACAGGCCCAGCGGAGAGCGCTCCGAACGAGCAGCCCGCGGCGGAGGAGGAGCGCTTCTGGAGCTTCTACGCGGCGCGCCCTCGGCCGAGCACGGTCGCACCACCCTGGTGGTTGTCGCAGCAATCGTTTCTGCCGCTCTCGACGCAGCGCCCAACGCAAACGGTGGATGTGCGTTCGAGCGCCTCGCACCCGGTGAGCGCGCAGGTCCTGGCCCCGAGCCCGCGCCCCTCGGGCACCGTCGTGTCCCATGGCGTGGCGACGCACGCACCTGCAACGCAGCAGCTGCCGGCGGCGCAGCCAAAAGCGGCGCAGCCGAACGGAGCGCAGCAGCCAGCAGCAGTACAGGACGCCACCGAGGACAGTTGGTGGACGCCCACAGCGCCGTCGCACTGAGCGCGGCCGAGGTTCCGGCGCCAGCAGGCGCGCTGGCCGGGGCAGCTCAGCGCGCGACGCTGTAACGCGGGTCGCCGGGCACGAGATCGAGGGTGCCGCGGATCTCCGTGTAACGGCCGGAGATCGACGCCGGTGCCACACCGTAGCGACGTGCGAGCGCGGCCTGCGTCACCCCGCGCACGCCGTGGACCATCGCGATGGCGTACTCGATGGCCGCAGCGTACGCGGCGGGCTTGGCCTCGCGAGAGGCGCGCGCGTCGCACGAGTCGTGCCGGGCGCAGAAATCGAGATAGAGCGCCTGCGCGCGCCTCATGTGCTCCTGCGAAAAGCCTGCTTCCGGCATGTTCGCGACGAGCATCCGGGCCACCGCGTCCGTCGCCTCGACTTGCTCGCGCCCGCGACCGGGAACCTGCACGCGCGCTCGTCCGGGTGCGCCCGCACGCCGATTGATCCGCATGCCCGGCGCGCCGCGATCGATCCACTCGAGCAGCGAGCGATGGTCGGAATTGTCGGGCGCGCTACGTACGGCGTCCCCGGCCAGCCTACGCGCCTCGTCGAGCTGTCCGAGCCGCGCCAGGCAATGCGCGAGTGACGCGCCGATCTCGTCCTCGCGCGGCTCGAGCTGATGCGCCAACCGCAGATGCCGCAACGCCGTTTGCGAGCTGCCGAGACCGACGTCCAACAGGTGGCCGAGGTTATGATGGTACCAAGGATTGCGGGGCGCGAGGTCGATCGCGCGATGGTAGGCGGAGATCGCCGCGCGGAAGTTGCCGAGCATCGCCTGGCACAAGCCCATCAGTGCGTGCACGCCGTCGTCGGCCGCGTTCGCTTGCATCAGCTTGCGCAAGTGCAGCGCGGCTCGCCACGGGAATTCCTCGAGCCGCAGCTCCGCGAGCTGGCGGTGCGCGAACAGCCCGTCGCGATCGCCATCGCCCGCTTCGCGCACGATGGTCTCGAGATCGCGAACCACATCACCGGCGCGAGCACCGTCGGCGAGCGCGCGCTCGACGCGTTTGCGCAATCGACGCAAGCTGCTCACGCTGGTGTTGCTCTTGTCAGGCATGCGTGCAGAACACGTATATCTCGCCCAACTTTGCTCTGCAAGTCAATCGGAAGACGCATCAGCGCTTGCGCGCGATGACGATCAAGAAGCCTCCGAAGTATCGCAGCGGCGAGTCGACGGCACGTCGCTCTGCGCGCACGAGCACGTCGCTCAGCACCGGCAACTTGTGAACGAACGCCGCAGGTGTCAGGACACGCACTCCACGAAACCCTTCGATGGCGACGTTCGCGGGCAGCAGCGTGCGAATCGCCAACGGCGAGTGCCAGCGTGTGAACACGTCAGCTTCGGTCCGACCCTCGCTGATCGCTTGCGGCCCCGCGATTCGTTTCGCGAGGTAGCGCAAGCTCCAGGGATTGTAGAATTCGAGAATCATACGGCCGTTCGGGCGCGTGACCCGGGTGATCTCGATGAGCGCGCGCTCGACGTCGGGAACGTGTGCCAGCACCTTGAAGCTGCATACGAGATCGAAGCTCTCGTCCGGAAACGGCAGGCGGGTTGCGCTGGCGAGCGCGACCCGCAAGCCTCGCTCGCGCGCCGCGCGCAGCATGCCCGGCGAGACGTCGATTCCGACGGCATGCGTCGCGACACGCGCCAGACGAGTCAGGATCAACCCCGTCCCGCAGCCGATCTCGAGGACGCGCTTGCCTTGCGCAAACGGAGCGACGACCTGCATTTCGAGGTCGTCGAGCATGCGATGATAGCCGAAGCCACGCTCGGTCTCATAGCCCGCGCTGAAGTCGTCGTAGTAGGCGCGGTTGTTCTCGTCCGAAACGTCGCTCATCGGAGCAGCTCGTCGTACAGCGCTTCGTGAGCAGTGGCCACGACGGCCGGATGGTAGCGCTCGAGGGCCGCCTGTCGAGCACGCTGCCCGAGGCGAGCGCGCTGTTCGGCGTCCTCGAGCAAGGCGCCGAGCGCGGCCGCGACCGCTTCGACGCTCGGCGCGCAGGCTACGCCTGCACCGGATTCGACGAGCTCTGCTGCTGGAGTCTCCTGCGCGCACACGACGGGACGCGCAAGCCACATCGCTTCGATCAGCACGAGCGGCAGGTCCATCTTCGCGTACAGAGTCTCGGCAGGCAGCGCGACCACGTCCGCAGTGGCGAGCAGATCATGAATGCGCGGTGTCTCGCCCACGAACGTCACCGAGGCGGCCACACCGAGCTCTCGCGCCAGCTCGCGTAGCCACTGCTCACGCTTGCGGGCGGCCACGGTCTTCGCTCTGCACGCGAGCACCAACGCGACCTCGTGCCGGCGGCTGAGCGATGCGTAGGCGCGCAGCGTGCGCTCGGCGCCATCCGAAAACTCGAGGTCGCCCGGGTAGAGCACCAGCGCTGCCTCGAGGGGCAGCCCGAGCTCGACGCGAGCTTGCCGGCGTTGCGCTTGGGCTGGAAGCTCGAGCGGTGCGACCGCAGGCGCAATGCGGTGCAGCCGTGCGCGTTCGACACCGCAGCGCAGCGCACGCTGCTCGGTGTGGCGCGAGAGCACGATGGTTCGATCCGCGAACAAGAGCGCGCGAAGGTCCACCTCTGGCCGCGGTGCGCTGCACACGGTGTGGACCGTGCGAGCCCGTCGCGCCCGCGCCGCCAGGGCAGAGGCCATGCTGCTTCGCGGGTTTGGGGCGAAGAAGAAGTGCCACACGTCGTGGGCCGGACCGGCGACGAGGCGCAGCATGACCCGCAGGTTGTCGCGCAGCCCCGGCGCGAACCCACCCGCTGCCGAGCCGTACACGGCCTCCGCATCGACCGAGGGCAGCGTGCCAGGTTCACCGCGCCGAGTCATGATGGTCGCCTGGTGACGTCGCAGGCTCGACGCCAGATCGCGCACGAGATTCTTGCTGCTGTCATTCCATGGCGGCGCCACGGGCTTGGACACCATCAAGATCCGCGCCATGAGCGCGAGCCTACACCGTCGCCACGGCCCAGGCTCCGACATCCGCGACGCGCGCTTTGACACGCGTGCGCATGTTTCCCACAATGACCGAGCATGACTTCTCGCCCTGCGCCGCCCGGCTCGCTCGAAGACGACCCGCTGGAGCGGCCGACTTCGGGCCGCAGTCAGCCGCCCGAAGGGCACGGCGATTACGACGCGCGAACGCCGATGGAGCGCATCCTCCCCGAGTTGCTTCGGCGCGGTCTCGAAGCTGGACGCGGTCCGCTCGAGAGAGTCAGCGAGTCGATCTTTCCCAAGGACATCGCCGCGCAGGTCGTGTCGCAGCTCGGTGACATGCGCAGCGGCCTGGTGAAAGCGGTGGCACAGGAAGTCGGGCGCTTCTTGCGCGAGGCCGACATCGCGTCGGAAGTCCGCAAGGTCCTCGTCGGCCTCGACATCGAGGCGCAGGTCAAGCTGCGCTTCAAGGCGCGCGAGGACGGCAAGCTGAAGCCCGAGCTCGAAGTCGACCTCGGCAACCCCGAAGCTCCCGGCGAGCGCCGCAAGCGCCGCTGACGGCGGCTAATGCGGCTGAGCCTCGATGGCACGTCCGGGGGGCACCACGCCGGGCATGGGTGGCAGCTTGGCCGATGCCGGCATCCACTTGGCCGCGCCACCGACTACGCGGCGAATCTCGACTCGTTCGATGGTCACCGGCGTGAGCGGCTTGTTGTCGGGCGCGCCCGACTGCGGCACGCGTGCGATGCGCTGCACGAGCGTCGCGGGCTCGCACTGGCCGAAGATCGTGTAGCTGCCCTCGAGGTGCGGCGCCGGGCCCTCGGTGATGAAGAACTGCGCTTCGTTGGTGTTCGGCCCTTTGTTGGCCATGCACAACTGGCCCGCGCGATCATGGTGCAGCGTGGGGTGCGTCTCGTCGTTGATCATGTAGCCGATGCCGCCGCGGCCGGTGCCTGTGTGATCGCCGCCCTGGATCATGAAGCCCGGAATCACGCGGTGAAAAGTCGTCCCGTCGTAGTAGTGGCGGCCGGTCCACGCGAGCTTGTCGGCATCCCAGAACTTGCGTAGGCCCCGCGCCAAGCCGACGAAGTTCGCGACCGTGTTTGGAGCCTTGTCCGCGAACAAGTCGCAGTAGAAGCTACCCATGCCGGTCTTGATGTGCGCCGCGAGCATGCCGTCCTTGCCGAGACCCTTGCTGGCCTCGGCCAAGGTCCACTTGCCCGCCTGGGGGTCGGGCTCGGTGGGCGGCTGGACGATGTCCCACCCGGGCGGAGGCTTGATCTGGAGCGAAGCGGTATTGCCGTCCTTGGTGCGCGCGCGGATCAAGCGATAGCCATCCGAGGTCTGCTCGGTGGGTTCGGGGTCACGTGGGCGCGCGCCGGTCGCCGGGCTCGTGTTGGCGCTCGAACTGGTCGCCGGCTGGGCCGGCTCGGGCTCGCTCGGCGTCTGCTCGGCTTGCTCGGGCTTTGCCTTGTGCGAGCAGCCCGAGGCTGCGCCGATCGAGAGCAGAGTCGCCAGCAGCATTGCATCTCGGCGCGCGAGCATGTTCATGGTCCCTCGTTCTGGCTTCGGGCCACGCCCTCGAAGCGCACCAGCGTGCCCTTGGTCACACCGTTCCGCCGGCTGAAGCCCGCGTTGACCTCGAGCACGTACTGCGACTCCCCGCTGACCGACCGGCTCGCATCGGTTTGTGGCTCGGCGTTCTCGACCACGCCGAGCACGTGCATCGAGGGCTCCACGAAGATCATGTCGAGCGGGATGTACGTGTTGTGCATCCAGAAGGTCAGTGCTTCGGGTCGCTCGAAGAGAAAGATCATGCCCGCGTCGTCATCGAGGTGCGTGCGAAACATGAGCCCCTTGCGGCGTTCCGGCTCTGTGCTCGCGACCTCGACGCGAACCGATACGGGATCGTGTCCGGGCGGCAGCAGCACCACGTGCGGCTCGGCGGCGGGCTTCGCAGCGGCCGGGCTCGCCGTCTGAGCAGCGACCGCGCGCGCGGGTTCCGGGTCGGCGCTGCTCGGGCAGCCGAGCAAGAGCGCGAGCAGGGAGCAGATCCACGGGAAACGCCGGCTCATCCGCGGCTGTGCTAGCACACGCTGCAGGCCCCGGAAAGCGCGCTACAGGCTCGCCGCCCAGCGCGCAGCGGTCACCACCGGCTCGAGCAGGGCCCGCACCACGCTGCGTACCGTATCGTGGTTGCGCACCACCTGCGCCGCACCGGCGCCTTGCCGGTAGTACCTACGCACGAGCTCGCGGCCGAGCGCGTTGGTCATCAAGTGGCGATCGCGCAGGCGACGCAGGACCGAGACCTCCTCCGCGAGCGGCGATCCGTACGCCGCGCTGGCCACGAAACACGGGGTCACGGTCGCGAACGTGCGCTTCTGCGTGGTGATCTCCGCGACGCTGATCGGGCCGCTGCGATTCAGCTCGTCCGTCGCTCGCACGGCCACGTAGTAGTGGGTCATGGCCACGAGGTCGCCGATGGCGCTCTCGACCGGCTTGCCCGCGGCAGCGTCGGTCGGAAGCATGAGCGCGACCGCGCCTTCTGGATCATCGCTCGCGGTACGCGCCGGGCGGCCGTTTGCGATGAAGCTCGCTTCGTCCACGATCGGGTCGTTGGCAACGCGCACGTCGTAGGCGTGTATCGGCTGTTCGCTCGACGCGGCCTGGAAGCGAATCGTGATCCAGTCGTGCGCATGCAGCACGTTGGGGTAGCGGCCGAGCGCGAGCCCATGAATCACGCCGACGGGCCCGGAGCTAGATTGCGCCTGCTGCAAGATGATCGCGTCGGTCTGCGGGTCGCGCTGTGCATTGCTCGGCACGGGTGTCGCGGCCGGTGCGCCCGCAGCCCCCGCGGTCGGAGTCGAGCCGCCGCTGCTCGAGCTCGGGTTGGTGCCGGTGCTCGGCGGAGTGCCGCTCGTGGTCGAAATGGGAATCATCGGCAGCGGCTGGGTCGGGTCGGCCACGGGCAGGTCCGCCAGCGTGCGAACGTCCAGCGAAAGCCGGTTGCCCTTGGCGTCACTGCGCAGCCGGTCGGCTCCGCTGCCCGGCGCCGACTTCGGATCATCGGTGATGTTGGACGGCGTTTCGACCGTGCCGTAGTCCGGAGCCCAAAAGTCCCAGGACGAGCGGCCGCTCGGCGCGGCTGTGTCGTAGTCGCTCGTGCCTTGGGCGGAAAGCTCGAAGGGAACCTGAAACACGACCGACGGCTGCCCTCGATACGCGTAGCCGTAGGTCGTGGCCCACGAGTCCCACTTGCCGCTCGGCTGCGACGGCGTGGGATATGTCGTGGCGTCGTATGTGCTGTTGTAGTCGCCTTCGACGTTGATCTCGAGCCACAGCACGTACTTCCCCTGCGGCCAGGTCGGCGGCAGGCTGAAGAGCAAGCTCTGCTCCACGTTGCCGGGCGGCGTCGCCATGCTGACCGCGTCGATCTCCGGCATCACATCGCGGGCGTGAGCCGCATAGCTCGCCACGTCCGCGTGGTCGAAGCACGATGTGTCGGAGCATCGCGTCACGTCCATACGCGGTGGGTACAGCGACATGAGCGGCAGCGGCTGCATCGTGCCCTTGTGCGTCGTCGGGTCCTCCCACGGCTCCGCGTAGCCCGCGCTCATGTCGGCGGCGGTCAAGAAGCGGCCCTTGTCGCTGCTGAACACGCTCGCGCAGGTCATCGCATCGAGCGCCGCCTTCGTGCTGCCCGCCTGATTGAACGACAGGCAGTAGTAGCTGTCCGGGCTCTGGTCCGAGCTGGTGCGCGAGGCCAGGCCTTCCCAGGTGCGGTTCTGGAAGATCACCCGCTTCCAGCTCTTTGCGCCGGGCGCTGCCGCGCGACGCGCCGCCCATATCGGCAGCGCGCCCTCGCGACGGCCGTAGGGCCAGCGGTAGCCGCTGTTGAATTCCGAAGCACCGGGGCGGTTGCCGATACCGTGAAACGCGACGGCCTCGGTGAGCTGCAAGGTTCGGATGAAGCGGCCGGCGCCGTCCTCGAGCCAGACCGCGATTTGGGCGCGCGGCGCGGGGGTGAGCTTCAGCTCCAGCACGACGCCCGGCATGTCTTGCGCGCGCGTCGAGGCGGCCGCGATGCAAGACGCCGCAACCAGGATCCAACTGTACCTCGCGACCCGCACCTCCGCTCAGGATAGCGCCGGGACGGCGCCCGAACAACGAGGCGCGCGCGCCGGGTTGCGCCCGCGCGCGCCTCGGGTGGTGCGCAACGGCTTCCACGGTAGAATCCGCGGATGTCCAAGCGGGGCAAGGTCTACCTGCTGGGCGCCGGGCCAGGCGACCCGGAGCTCGTCACGCTGCGCGCGCAGCGCCGGCTGGCCGAGGCGGACCTCGTGCTCTACGACGCTCTGGTGCATCCGGACGTGCTCTCGCACTGCCGCCCCGATGCGGAGCGCGTGTTCGTGGGCAAGCGCGCCGGCCGTGCGTCGGAGCGCCAGTCCGAGATCAATCGCCGAATGGTGGAGGCCGCGCAGGCCGGGTGGGTGGTTGCACGGCTCAAAGGAGGCGACCCGTACTTGTTCGGCCGCGGCTCCGAGGAAGCCGAGCACCTGGCGGCCGCAGGCATCGAGTTCGAGGTCGTGCCCGGCGTTCCGTCGGCCCTCGCCGCGACCGCGTACGCCGGCATCTCGCTCAGCCACCGCGAGCTCGCAAGCAGCATCGCATACGTCACCGCAACGGAGTCTTCGCTCAAGGACGAGAGCGCCCACGACTGGAGCAAGCTCGCAACCGCCACGCAGAGCCTCGTGATCTTCATGGGCGTGCGCAAGCTCGACTCGCTGATGAAGTTGTTGATGGCCAACGGGCGCCCACCCACCTGCCCTGCGGCCGTGATTCAGTCGGCCTCGCTGCCCGAGCAGCGCACGGTCGTCGGCACGGTCGCGGACATCGCCGCCCGCGCGAGCGATGCAGGCATCGGGCTCCCGGCGCTCACGGTCGTGGGCGAGGTCGTGCGCCTGCGCGAGCGCCTGCGCTGGTACGACACGAAGCCGCTGTTCGGGCTGCGCGTGCTGGTGACCCGTGCCGAGGATCAAGCCGCCAGCATGGTTCAGGCGCTGCGCGATGCGGGGGCAGCGGCGGTGGTGGCGCCTGCGATACGCATCGCGCCGCCAGAGGATCTCGCCGCGCTCGCGCGCGCGGTTCGCGACGTATCCGGATACGCGTGGCTCGTGCTCACCAGCCAAAACGGCGTCGAGGCGTTCTTCGCGGAGCTGCGGGCCCAGGGAGGTGACGCGCGCTGTCTCGGGGGCGTTCGCGTTGCGGCGATCGGGCCGGTGACAGCGGAGCGGCTGCGCGAGCACGGCATCGAGCCCGACGTGGTGCCAGAAGTGTATCGGGGCGAGGCGGTGGCCGAGGCCATCGTCGCTGCGCATGCCGGCGTTCTGAAAGGGGTACGCGTGCTGCTGTGCCGAGCCGCGGTCGCGCGCGATGCTCTGCCCGATGCGCTGCGCGGATGCGGTGCGGCGGTCGACGTGGTCGCATCCTATCGGACGCTGCCGGCCACCGAGCGAGATCAAGCGCGGCTCCGCACGCTCTTCGAGTCATCGGCCCTCGACGTCGTGACCTTCACCTCGAGCTCGACCGTCGACAACACGCTCTCGGCGCTCGGCCCTGACGCCCGGCGCCTCTTGTCCGGCTTGACCCTGGCCTCGATTGGTCCGATCACGAGCGAGGCGCTGGCTCGCCATGGGCTCTCGGCCAGCGTGACCGCGAGCGAGTACACAGTCCCGGGGCTGATCCACGCCCTGCAACGTCATCGACAGGAGAAGCGCGCATGACTTTCCCCCAACATCGGCCGCGCAGGCTCAGGAGAACCGCTGCGCTGCGCGCGATGGTGCGCGAAACCGAGCTCGCGCCGAGCGACTTCGTCTTGCCGCTGTTCGCGATGCCGGGCAAGGGCGAGCGCCGCGAGGTGTCCTCGATGCCAGGCGTGTTTCAACTCTCGGTCGATCACGTCGTGGCCGAGGCCAAGCACGCGTTCGAGGTTGGGGTCCCGAGCGTGATCCTGTTCGGCCTGCCGGAGCACAAAGACGCGCTCGGTAGCTCGGGCTGGGATGCACAGGGACCGGTCGCGCGCAGCGTCCGCGCGATCAAAGACGCCCTACCCGACATGGTCGTCATCACCGACGTTTGCATGTGCGAGTACACGGACCACGGTCACTGCGGCAAGCTGCACCAAGGCCGCGGCGGCACGGTCGAGGTGGACAACGATGCCACGCTCGAGCTGCTCGTGCGCGAGGCGCTCTGCTATGCAGAAGCCGGCGCGGACATCGTGGCGCCGAGCGACATGATGGACGGCCGCGTGCGCGCCATTCGCAGCGCCCTCGACCAAGACGGTTTCGGCGACGTCGCGATCCTGAGCTACGCCGCCAAGTATGCCAGCGGCTTCTACGGTCCATTTCGTGAGGCAGCCGACAGCACCCCGAAGCAGGGCGACCGCCGCGGCTATCAGATGGACCCGGCCAACGCACGCGAAGCGCTCAAAGAGGTACGCCTGGATCTCGATGAGGGCGCCGACATGGTCATGGTCAAGCCCGCGCTGAGCTACCTCGACGTGATCACGCGGGTGCGCGCGCTCACCGACGTGCCCGTAGCCGCGTACAACGTGAGCGGCGAGTACTCGATGGTCAAAGCCGCCGGCCGCGCGGGCTGGCTAGACGAAACCCGCGTGATGCTGGAGATCCTGACCTCGATCAAGCGCGCCGGCGCGGACGTGATCCTCACCTACCACGCGATCGAAGCCGCACGCGCTTTGGGCGCCTGAACGCGTGAGCGGAGCGAACCTCGCGGGAGGGTGGGCCCCGACGAGCTTTGCTCGGCGGGCGGGAGGGTCGCGTGACCCTCCCGGTCACAGCACCAACTCGGCCATCAGCTGCAGCGCTTCTTTCTGGCCGCTGCCGAGCAGCATCGAGCCGACGTGCTTCTTCTTGCCGGCTTCGATCCAGCGCTGCGCGCGATCGCGGATGCGATCCTTGGGACCGACGAGCGCGATGTCGTCGACCAGCGCATCGGGCACCGCGGCCACGGCCTCGGCCTTCTTGCCGTCGAGGTACAGGTCCTGAATCTTCTTGGCTTCGGCGCCGTAGCCGAGCTGCGTCGCGTACGCCGTGTAGAAGTTCTTGTCGCGTGCGCCCATGCCGCCGATGTAGAGCGCCAGCATGGCTTTGACCGGCATCCTGCACTGCGCGAGGTCGTCGCCGAGCACCACGGTCACGAACGGCGCCACGTCGAAGCTCGCGAGGTTCTTGCCGCCGCCCGCCTTCGCCAGGCCTTTTTCGATGGCACCGCCGAAGATGTCGTAGCGCTCGGGGTTCATCCACACCGGGAAGAAGCCGTTGCACAGCTCGGCCGCCATGGCCACGGCGTTCGGCTGCAAGCTCGCCGTGTAGATCGGAATCTCGTGCTCGCAGTGCAAGATGCTCTTGAGCGGCTTGCCGAGCCCGCTGCTGTCGGGCCCGCGATACGGCAACTGGTAGTGCACGCCGTCGTACTCCACCGGAGCCTTGCGCGCGAACACCATGCGCATGATCTCGATGTACTCGCGCTGGCGCGTCAGCGGTTTGGCGTA
>JBIOJD010000095.1:0-11016 GCA_044450485.1 Polyangiales bacterium
CCGCGGGGCTCGCTTCGCTCGCAATGGCGGGGGGACGCGTCCTCTGCCGTGACCCCCTTCGCCTGCTGGGTTGCACTGACCAGCAGGAAAGGGTCACGGGCGCGTGCGCATAGCCAAACGATTGGCCGTCGGCTGGCTGTGCCTCGGCGCGGCTTGCGCTGCGGACGGCTCGAGCGCTGGGGGCCGCGGTGGCGGTGCCTCGGCCAAGGGCTCTGCGAGGCCGTCGATCTTCGCGAACGCGGACGGGGGCGCCAAATCGAGCGGCGCCGTGGCTGGGCCCACCCGCATTCCTGCGGGCTGTGGTGACGGGACGCGCACACCGGACGAGGCGTGTGACGACGGAAACCGCAAAAGCGGAGACGGTTGCAGCGCCGACTGCCTGGGCGTCGAGACCGGCTACTCCTGCCAGCCACCGGGCAAGCCTTGCCGTCTGATCGCGCGCTGCGGCGACGGGTTGGTTGCGCCTTCAGAAGCGTGTGACGACGGAAACACAGGCGATGGCGACGGATGCTCTGCGCGCTGCAAGATCGAGCAAGGCTTTCAATGCGCGGGCGATCCGAGCAGTTGTTCGCCGGCGCAGTGCGGCAACCACGTGCGCGAGGGGGCCGAGGGTTGCGACGACGGGAACAATTTGCCCTTCGACGGTTGCTCTGCGAGCTGTCAAACGGAGCCGAGCTGCAAGGGCGGTGCTTGCTCGTCGGTGTGCGGCGACGGCCTCGTGCTGAACGAGGATTGCGACGACGGCAACACGAAGGACGGGGATGGCTGCTCGTCGAGCTGCAAAGTCGAGCCGGGCTTCACCTGCAGCACCGACGCGTCGTGCGAGATGCGCGATGGACACTGCATCTTGCGCGTGCCTGTGATCTTTCGCGACTTCGACCAGAGCACGCAAATGGACTTTGGGGTCGGCTGCGGTCAGCTCGTCAAAGGAGTCGTGGCCGACATGTTGAGCCCGGAGGGCAAGCCCGTGCTGGCGGACGGCAGCCAAGCATGCATCCAGTCGCCCGCGTCGTTCGCCGAGTGGTACACGGACAACGCGAAGAACGCGACGATTCCTTCTGAGCTCACGCTCTACGAGAACGGCAAGGGTGGCTTCGTCAACCGTTGGGGACCGAATGGCGAACAGTTCGCGGGACCCAAGGTCTACGCGAACGCAATGTACGGTGGCAACGCCGGCACCGGTTGCGGCATGTGCACGCCCTCTGCAACCGGCAAGTGTTACGACCCGTGCACGCCCTGGAACAGCACCAGCCAGTCGTGTTGTGCTGACGAAAGTCAGATGCTCTACGATGGCAACCCTCTGTTCTTCCCGATCGACGATGCGCCCAATGCGCTGCCCGAGATGCGCGATCGCGCGAAGATCCCGGAGCAATACGGTTACAACGGTTGGCCGTGGGAAGACAGTGTTTTTCCCGGCGCGCCGCTACACAACTTCCATTTCACGACCGAGGTCGTCTACTGGTTCAAGTACGACCCAGCGATGTCGGCAGTGCTCGACTTCACCGGCGACGACGACGTGTGGGTGTTCGTGAACGGCAGGCTGGCGGTCGACCTCGGCGCGCCTCACGTGCCCGAAAATGGCTCCGTCACCGTTGCCGCGTCGAGCGCCGGGCAATTCGCGCTGACTGCCGGCAATGTCTACGAGATCCGCGTGTTTCATGCCGAGCGCAAGGTCAACGGCTCGTCCTTCAAGCTCACGCTCTCGGGCTTCGACACCGGTCCGAGCGACTGCGTTCCGACCTGCGGCGACGGCATCGTCACGGCGGGAGAGGAATGCGACGACGGTGTGAACGACGGCGGCTACGAAGAGTGCGCCCCAGGTTGCGTGCTCGGTCCCCGCTGTGGAGACGGCATCATCCAGGCGGACGAGAACTGCGACGACGGAAACCGTCGCGACGGAGACGGCTGCGGGTCGTCGTGCCGCAATCTCGTGCTGGAGTGAGGAGTCCTGGTGGGCTTCTGGCGGCGTCCCGGGTCGTGATATCCTTGCGGCTCCTGGGGGTGGTCGTGCCGCACACGCGTTCAGAAGGCTTCGAGGTCGGTCAGCGCGAGCTGCTCGAGCGGATCGCGAAGGGGGCTCCGCTCGCGGAGCTGCTCCAAGGAGTCGTGAGGCTGATCGAGGCTCAAGCCGAGGGGATGCTGTGCTCGATCGTGCTCGTCGACCGTGAGCACGGGTGCATCCGGTGCAGTGCGGCGCCGAGCTTGCCCGAGGAGTACGTGCGCGCGATCGACGGTGCGCCGATCGGGCCTGAAGCAGGCTCTTGCGGGGCCGCAGCGGCGCGGGGCGAGCGCGTCGTGGTCGAGGACATCGAGACGCACCCCTACTGGCGCGACTACAAGCACCTGGCGCTGCCGCATGGCCTGCGCGCCTGCTGGTCGAGCCCCATCTTCGCACCTGATCGCACGGTGCTCGGCACGTTTGCGATGTATTACAAACAACCTCGCCGGCCGAGCGAAGAGGAGCTCGCGTGGGTGGACGTGGCCACGCACCTGGCTGCCATTGCGATCGTGCGCGATCAGACGGAGGCAGCGGCTCGAGCGAGCGAGAAGCTGCGCGCGCTGATCTACGAAAGCGTGACTGACGTCATCTTCTACCTCGGCGTAGAGCCCGATGGGCGGTTCCGCTTCCTGTCGGTCAATCGCGCGTTCTCACAGGCGACGGGCTTGGCCGAGGACCAGGTGCTCGGCAAGTGCGTGGACGAAGTCATCCCGGAGCCTTCGCTTTCGCTCGTGCTCGCAAAATACCAGCAAGCGATTGCGTCGAGGGAAAAGGTGACCTGGGAAGAAGTCACGCCCTATCCGAGCGGCGTCCGCTACGGGGAGGTGGCGGTCGCGCCGATCTTCGACCCGAGCGGTCGCTGCACGAACCTCGTCGGCAGCGTGCACGACGTCACGGCGCGCAAGAAGGCCGAAGAGGAGCGCCACCAACTCGAGACCAGCCTACATCAAGCGCAGCGCTTGCAGGCGCTCGGCACGCTCGCGGGTGGCATCGCGCACGACTTCAACAACCTGATCGCGGGCATCCGGGGCTACGCCGACATCGCCCTGCTCGACCCGCCCGAAAGCGAATCGCTGCGCGAGTGCCTGCAGGAGATTCGCGCTGCCGGAGTGCGTGCGAGTGACCTGGTGCGCCGGATCCTGACCTTCAGCCGCAACCAGGAGCCGGTGCGTGAGCCGCTTTCTTTGCAGAGCGTCGTCGAGGAAGCGCTGAAGCTCTTGCGCCCGACGTTGCTGTGCTCCGTCGGGCTCGAGACCCATTTCGCATCCGATGCGCCGCAGGTGCTGGCGGACGCGACGCAGGTGCATCAGATCGTGGTCAATCTCGCCACCAACGCTGCTCACGCCATGGCTGGTCGCGAGGGCAGCCTGCGCATCACGCTCGACAGCCTCAGGCTGGACGGCAGCCGGGTCGATGCGCTGGCCGGGCTCACCGCGGGTCGATACGTGCGGCTGTGCATTGCCGATCGAGGCTGCGGCATGGACTCGGCGACGCTTGCGCGGGTGTTCGAGCCGTTCTTCACCACCACGCCGGCCGGTGCCGGCACCGGCCTCGGTCTGTCGATCGTGCACGGCATCATGAAGAGTCACGAAGGCGCCGTCGCCGTGGAGAGCGAGATCGGCCGCGGAACGACCTTCTCGCTGTATTTCCCGGTTCACGAAAACGAGGTCTCGAAGGCAGAGCCCAAGCCACAGTCAGCGCGGCCCGGGGAGCACCGGCACATTCTGTACGTCGATGACGACGAAGCACTGGTCCACCTCGGCGTTCGCATGCTGCAGAGGCTCGGCCACCGCGTGACCGGTCACACCGACCCTATGCGAGCGCTCGCCGAGCTTCGGGAGCGCGCTGCGGAGTTCGATGCGCTGGTCGCCGACGTCACCATGCCTGGGCTTTCGGGCCCGGACCTCGCGCTCGAGGCGCTGCGCCTTCGGCCTGGACTGCGTGTGCTTCTGGTGTCGGGCTATCTTGCGCCGGAGGACATCGATCGGGCGCGGCGCAGCGGGGTGCAGGATGTGGTGCTCAAGCCGCGCACGGTCGAAGAGTTCGCAGCGGTGCTGGACCGGGTGCTGAGCGCGAGCGACGCGCGAGTCTGAGAACACGGGGGTCGCGCCGTGCTGCCTGCGTGCGTTTCGCTCAGTCGTGGGTCTGGATCGGCACCTGCATGTCGTTGTCGTCCCAGACGTCACCGGTCGAAGTGAGCGTGGTCTTCGTGCTTTCGAGGATGGGGCAATCGTAAAACGAGTTGCGGCCGAAGCGATTGCCGGTCGTGAAGATGTCGGTCAGCGAAGCCGCGCCTTTGTGCGAGATGTTGAAGGTGCAGCCGCCGCCGTCGGCCCAGTTGTGCTCGATGTGAACGTTGCCGACCTTGCCGAAGTCCTGCGTGATCTGAATCGCGGAGTTCTGGTCCTTCGCCGCCACGAGCTGGTTGCCGATGATTTGGATGTCGGTGCCGGCCAGAATTTGGATCGCGTCGTTGTGCGTGGCGCCGCCGCTCTGGTTCGGGTCGGAGGCGAACGAGGCGAGGTCGTGGATGTAGCTGCACTCCACGCGCGCCCCGGTGCCGAGCTTCATGCCGTCGACCCCGCCGTGAATGTTCAGGCGCCGCGCGGTGAAGCTCCCGCCCGACACGCCGTCCACGTCGACCGACGGCTCGGCGGCCGCGACCTCTGTATCTTCGATCAAGATGTCCGTCCCGGAATCGATGCGAATGATCGCCGTGGTCGCGCTGGTCGCGTGCCCGCGCACGATCGAGCGCAGCACCTTCACGTGGCTCGCTTTGATCGTCAGAAAGCCATGGATGTCCTGCGCCTCGATCGTCGTGTTGTCTTGGCTGACCGTGATGTCTTGGCTCACGACCGTGAGCTTCGTGGTCGCAGGCACGCCGGTGTTGGTCGCGTCCGGCTTCGCGCCGGGGCAAGCCTGAGCGGCTCCGCCGGCGTCGCTCGCAGGATGCGCCGCGTCGGGTGCTTGTGCGGCATCGAGCGAGGGGCCTGCGTCCGAGCGGACGCCTGCGCCGTGTCCGGCATCGGGCGCGCGAGCGGTGCTGCCGGCGTCAGAGCTCGCCGCTCTGGTTGGTGCGGGCGACGACGCCCCTGCCGTCGGGGTCGAGCTCGTCGAGGCGTTGTGCGGCGTTGCGTGGTCCTTCGGCGCCGCGGAGCCGCCGCAGGAAACCGTCAACAGCATCGATAGCAGCACCCAGCTTCGCGATCGCATCAGGGGCACTGATTCGTGGTGGGGCACCCGGTGCCGTTGGAGTGCGGACAGCAGATCCACACGCACTTGCTCGCGCTACCCGAAGAGATGGTGATCGAGGCGTTCGACGCGGAACCGCTCATGCTGCCGGGGTCGCCAGAGCCCGTGTCGCCGTCGGTTCCGTGCCAAGGCGCGAGGATGAAGGTGGTCAGAGGCGTTGCGGCCAGGGGTATGGCGCCGGGTGCGACGCACACGGTCTGAACCCCAGCGCTCGACGCCGCACCACCGTTCACCGCGATCGAGCACCACACGGCGATGTTCTTGACGGTCAGGCTCACGCAGCTCGGCCCGCTGTCGTGTCCGGCGTCGTGTCCGGCGTCGTGTCCGGCATCGTGTCCGGCGTCGGCCATCGGGGCCGACCCGTCATCTTCGAGAGCGGCGTCGCCCGCGCTCGTGCCACCGGCATCTTTCTTGTTGCCTGCGTCGGCCGCCGCAGCGTCCATGCTGCCGTTCGCTGCGGAGGCATCCTTGCTCTCTTTGGCCACCGCGCCGTCGGCACCAGGCGAAGCCTTCGAGGGCGATTTGCTCGCATCCGGGCCACCCGTCGCGCCGCCGTCACTGCCGGACGACTTGGTCTTGCATCCCAGCGCAGCGAGCGCGATCGCGAGCACGCTCAGTCCAATCGAAAGTCTCATGCTGCTCAGTTGACCTCGCTCAGGACCCAGGCCGCGGTGTCTGCGGGTAGCCCTGGGATGAGCTGCATGAACTCTTCGACGCTGCTGCCCACGAGCGCCGGGCCCTGAGCGTCCTTGATCATCGCGTGGTAGTGGCGCGCGACGCGCTCGCTGAGCAGGCCGCAGCGGCGCAGCGTGGGGATGACGAAGCCGGTCACCGGGCCGAGCTGTTGCGTACGGCTCAAGCCTTCCGACAGCTGGTCGCGCTCGCGTTGCACGCAGGTGAGAAGCTCGACCACGTCCACGCCGGAGTCGGCCCAGGCGGTGACGAAAGCCTCGAACAGCCCGCGCTGGCTCTGGCTGCCCGCGAGCGTCCCGGCAGCGTGGAGCGCGAAGTCCTCGAGCTCGATGCGCTCGCTGTCGCTGAGACACGGCACGCAACGTTCGATGTATTGGACACCGTAGGCGTGATGTCGCGACTCGTCGCGGGCCACGTAGCCGAGCAGCTCCTTGAGCAGCGGCTCGTCGGTCATGCTCCGCATGCGCTTGAAAGCAAAGAGCGCCAAGCCCTCGACCACGATCTGCATTCCGACCAGTTTCTGCATGAAGTTGCCGGTCTTCAGCGTGTCGTCGAGCACCGACTTGAGCGGCGCGGCGATCGGGCGCTGGCCGTCGATCTTGTTGAGGTAGCGCGCGAAGACCTCGACGTGGCGCGCTTCGTCCATGGTCTGGGTGGCCGCGTAGAATTTCGCGTCGGTGTGCGGCACGGCGCTCACCAGCTGTGAGGCGACCATCAGAGCGCCTTGCTCGCCGTGGAGGAAGTTGCTCAGCCGAAACGCCGCCGCTCGCCGCGTCATTTCCCAGCGGCGCTCGTCAGGAATCGCCCGCCAGTACGAGCAGCGCTCGAACGGCAGCGAGCTGCTCACCGGCGTCGTCGAGAGCTTCTCGAGGTCGACCGGCCGCGACCAGTCGAGATCGCGCTCGGCCACCCACTGCGCCTCTGCGGCCTTGACGTAGAGCCGCCGCAGCTCGTCGATCTCGGGATCGTAGCTCCATTGGTAGATGACCTTGGCCGCGCTCTCGAGCTCCGGCTCTTGGGTGTCGGTGTGTAGGCTGAACTCACGCATGACATCGCTCCGTGACTGCGGCGGCTGAGCGCTACCTACGATACGTGGGGGCGGGCCCTCGAGGCAACCGGCGTGGCGGTGGTGGTCGGGCGGTCTGGGGACTACGCTGGTTGCGTCGTGAGCTTTGGTCGTCTGACGCGCGTGCTTGGGCCGTGCCTGCTGTGCGCATGCGCTGCCGCGGCGCCGCGCAAGCCTGCCGTGCACGCCGCTGAGGTTGCCCCCGTGGAGCGAGCGCCGAACCGTGCGGCCGAGCTCGCGGACATGCTTCCGGATGGTGCCGACTCGTGCGTCGTGACCCGACCCGCGCTCGCGGGCCCCGAACGCAGCGCGCTCTTCGCCCGAATCAGCCAAGCCGAGCCGATGGTGTGGTCGAGGGAGCTCCGCGTCACGGCGTATGCCGCTTCACAACGCGTGCGCCGCGACGGTCCTCCCTCCCGGGTGGGCTTGTTGTGGCTCGATGCTTCCGCCGAGCGCGTACGGGCGGTGCTGGCCTCGCACGGAGAGCGCAGCCTGGCGTGGCCGGACTCATCGGCCGCGTGTAGCCCGGGCGCATGTACGGGGCGCGCGAGCTTCGTCGCGCCGCACGTGCTTCGGATCGAGCGCGGGCCGCAAATCGCAGCTGCGAGCCCAGGCGCGGAGCGGCATTGCAAACGCATGGCGCGCGTCAGCGAAGCGGCGATCGAGCTCGCGTCCACGCGCGCGCGTGGTCTTGCTGGCCTCAGCTTGGGCGGCATGCCACTGCTCTCGAGCACGGTGCTGGCGCTCACCCCCGAAGGTGTTCACGTGCGCCGCAGTGATCTACTGCCGAGCGCAGCTGAGGCCGCGCGCATTGCGACCGATGAGATGGCGTCCGAGGTCTTGCTCGCGCCGCTCGGATCGCTCGCCAGCAACCTGCGCCGCGAGCAAGTCGACGCCGACCTCCGCACCGAGTACGACGTGCTGTTCGAAGACCTGGAGCTCGCGGTGCAGGACGATGCTCGCCTGGCCGAGGTCGAGCTCACGGCCAACGCGCTCGACCAACGCGGGCCCGACCCGGCGGACGAACCGATCCGGCGCCAGGATGTCCTGGCGGAAATCGGCCAACGGCTCGAGCGAGCACAGAAGACCCCCAAGGAGCAGCGGCGCGCGGAGATCGACGTCGTGCGTGGGCTGCTCGAAAGGGCGCTCGCGCGAGTGCCGGACGACGAGGGGCTCGCGTTCTTGCTCGCGGAGCTGTGGATGACCGAGCTCGGTGAAGGCGCGAAGGTGGGCGAGCTGGCGCGCCGTTTTGCGAAGAGCGGCTCGTCGGCGCCGGCGCGCTGGGCTTTGCTGTGCCGTCACGCCGCGGCCCTGGCGGGCGCAGCCACGCTCGAGAAAGCGCTGATCGAGGACCATGTGGTCGAGCGGAAGAATGCCCGCGACGTGGCCCGCGAGATCGCGCTCCGCCTGGCCGAAGGTGCGCCCTACGAGCAGGCCGAGCGCGCGGTGGTCGGAGCGTCCAAGCGTCCCTGAAACGCTTGCGCTGGCGCAAGCGCGCACCCGTGGTTAGGTTGATCGCAAGCCATGGACTCGCGCGGCCGATTCACCCTGACCTACGTCGTGATGGCGCTGCTCGCGCTCATGCTGGTGCAGACGCTGATGCGCAAGAGCGACGTGCTCGAGCTGCGCTACAGCGACTTCCACGCGGCCGTGCAGCAGAAACAGGTGCAGGAGGTCGTGATCTTGTCGGACGAGATCCGCGGCACGTTCGTGAAACCTCAGAAGGGCAAGAGCCGCTTCGTGACCCGGCGCGTGAGCCCGGAGCTGGCCAAGGAGCTGGATCAATACGGTATCAAGTACGAGCAAGGCCAGGAGAGCCAGATCCTGCCCGCGCTCCTGTCGTGGGTCCTGCCCATGCTCTTGCTCTTCGGCGTGTGGATGTTCGCCATGCGCCGGATGCCGCAGGGGCCGGCCTCGGGCTTGATGACGATCGGCAAGAGCAAGGCCAAGGTCTACATGGAAAAGGAGACCGGGGTTACGTTCGCAGACGTCGCGGGCGTGGACGAGGCCAAGGCCGAGCTGCAGGAAGTAGTGGCCTTCCTCAAGAACCCGCAAGGCTACGGGCGGCTCGGGGCGCGCATGCCAAAGGGTGTTTTGCTGGTCGGCCCGCCCGGCACGGGCAAGACGCTGCTCGCGCGCGCCGTAGCGGGCGAGGCGGGCGTGCCGTTCTTCTCCATCAGTGGCTCCGCCTTCGTGGAGCTGTTCGTGGGCGTGGGCGCGGCGCGCGTGCGCGATCTGTTCGAGCAAGCGCGCGGGAAGGCGCCGTGCATCATCTTCATCGACGAGCTCGATGCGCTCGGCCGTGCGCGCGCGGCCGGTCCGGTGATGGGCGGCCACGACGAGAAAGAGCAGACGCTGAACCAGTTGCTCGCCGAGCTCGACGGCTTCGATCCCACGAGCGGGATCGTGCTGCTTGCGGCCACGAACCGCCCGGAGATCCTCGACCCAGCGCTGCTGCGCGCGGGACGTTTCGATCGACAGGTCCTGGTCGATCGCCCGGATCGAAAGGGCCGCGTCGACATCCTGCGCGTCCACGTCAAGAAGGTGAGCCTCGAAGAGGGCCTCGACCTCGAGCAGATCGCAGCCATCACGCCGGGCTTCACCGGCGCCGACCTCGCGAACCTGGTGAACGAGGCGGCCTTGGTCGCGACCCGCCGTGCTGCCGAGTCGATCAGCGCGAACGACTTCACGCTCGCGATGGAGCGCATCGTCGCCGGCCTCGAGAAGCGCAACCGCCTGCTCAACCCGCTCGAGCGCCGAATCGTGGCGTTTCACGAGATGGGCCACGCGCTCTGTGCGAGCGCGATTCCAGGCTCCGACCCGGTGCAGAAGATCTCGATCATCCCGCGTGGCATCGGTGCGCTCGGCTACACCATCCAGCGTCCGATCGAGGATCGCTACCTGATGACCCAGCCGGAGCTCGAGAACAAGATGGTGGTGTTGCTCGGCGGCCGCGCAGCCGAAAGCCTGATCTTCGACACCGTCTCGACCGGCGCGACCGACGACCTATCCAAAGCAACCGAGATCGCGCGCAGCATGGCCACGCAGTACGGCATGGTCGCGGACCTCGGCAACGTGAGCTACGAGCAGAGCGAGCAGAGCTACCTGACACCCGGGCTGCTCGTGCCGCGCCGGGGCTACAGTGAGGGCACTGCGCGCGAGATCGATGGCGCGGTCAAGCGCGCCGTGGACGCCGCCTTCGTGCGCGCCCGCGAGCTGCTCGCGCGCAACCGGGACGTGCTCGAACGCGGCGCGGCGCAGTTGCTCGAGCGCGAAACGCTCGAGGACGCGCAGCTCAAGCAGCTGTTCGCCGAGGTGAGGCGCGGTCCTGCCGTTCCGACCGCCGCCGTCGCAGAGTGAGCCACGCGGGCAGGAGCCAGAACGCCGCGCTGGACCGGCGAGTCGCGCCCACCGCGGCGCAGCCGCAGCCGGCGTCCTTGCTGGACGCTGCGTGTGCCGAGGCCTTGCTCGCTCCTGCGCCCGCGCCGCCAGCCACGCCCCCGCACGCGCGTGGGTCGCATCTGCCCTTGCCGTCATCGCAGGACTCGCCCTGGTCTTTGACTCCGTCGCCGCAGCGCGGCGAGGTGCAGTCCGCGCGGCAGGCGTCGGGCATGGTGTCGCTGTTGCCCTTGCCGTCGTCGCAGGCCTCGCCCTGATCGATCACGCCGTCGCCGCAGTGCGCCTTCGAGCAATCCGTGCGGCAGGCGTCAGCCGTGCTGTCGCTGTTGCCTGCACCGTCGTCGCAGGTTTCTCCGTGATCCTCGACGCCATCACCACAATGCGCCGCGCTGCAGTCGCTGCGGCAGTTGTCGGGCATGGTGTCGCTATTGGCCGTGCCTCGGTCGCACGCTTCGCCCCGGTCCCGCACCCCATCGCCGCAGCGCGCGAGCGTGCAATCGCTGCGGCAGGCGTTGGCCATGGTGTCGCTATTGGCCGCGCCTTGGTCGCAGGCTTCGGCGTGGTCGACGATGCCGTCGCCACAGCGCGCCTTCTGGCAATCTGAGCG
>JBIOJD010000096.1:0-10968 GCA_044450485.1 Polyangiales bacterium
GCGGATCGCGCGCGAGGATCGCATGCGCCATGCGCCGGTGCAGCTCGAGCTTGCGCTGCTCCGACACCTCGGAGTGCAACGCCTCGCGCAATGCCTCATGACGGAAGCAGTAAGCCCCGTCGCTGGCGCTGATCACGTCGCACAGCTCGAGCTCTTCGCACAGCGCGGCCAAAAAGCGCCCGTCTTCGTGCACGAGGTCCGAGGCGAGCACCAGGCAGTCGGCGACGCTCAGGGCGCCGCGATGCATGCTGAGCGCTCGCGCCAGTTCCCGGGCGGGCCCGCTCAAATGCTCCAGCCGATCGCGCAGCGCCTCGGCTCCAGCCCCGGGCAGAGCCAGCGCGGAGGGCTCGGTGGGCAAGACCCAGGTGCCGTCGCGATACCGAATGTCGCCACGAGCGACCATCGAGCGCAGCAGCTCCATGCAGTGCGCGGGGCTACCCCCGCCGCGCGCGTACAAAAACTGGCTCAGCCGCGAAAGATTCGGTGCGTCTCCGAACACCGAGTCGACCCACGCGTGGACCTGGGTCGCTTGCAAGCCGCCGAGCTTGCCTTGGCGCATGACGTGGCGCAACGAAGCGAGCGCAGCGGGTGAGACCGGATCGTCGCCGCTCCGCAGCGTGGCGATCACGGCCAGCGGGTGCTGCTTGGCTTCGAGCGCGAGCGAGGCGATCAGCACTGCAGACGGATGATCGCAGCGCTGCACGTTGTCGACCAGCAGCAGGACAGGACGGCGCCGGCACAGCTCCAAGAACCAGCCGCGCAGCGCGGCCTGCACTTGCGTCCGCCATTGCAGAGGGTCCTGTGAGCGTGGCGCGAGCCCAGCGCCGCCGAGCGCCGCGCGCAGCTCGGGCACGACGTGACCCAAGACGGGCGCATGCGCCTCGGCCGCCTCGAGCGCGAGCAGCGGTGCGACCTCGAGCAGCTTGCGCCCGATCGCGTTGGCGGTCGCGTAAGGCCGATCGTGCGCCTCGGCGTCGACGTTGATCACCGTAGCGCCTGAAAGCCGAGCTTCGAGCGCGATCTCGCGCAGCAACCGCGACTTCCCGATCCCGGCGACGCCGTCGAGCAGCAATGCGGTGCCCTGCCCGCGCTGCAGCGCAGCCACCGCGCGCTTCGCGAATGCGCGCTCGTGCGTCCTGCCCACGAAGGGTGAGCTCGCGAGGTAACTGTCCGCGAGCTTCATTTCGTCTTGCGGCGAGCGTGCTGCGTCGCGCTCGCCGGCGAGAATCACGTCGAGGCGGTCCATCACGGCGCCTGCGCTGGTCGGGCGCGCGAGGCTGTCGAGACGAAGCAACCGCATCACGAGCTCGTCGAGCTCGCGCGGCAGCGAAGGCAGTGGACGGCCCTTCTTGTCGGCGGCAGGTAGCACCTTGGCGGGCGGCTCCAGCGCCCGCGACCAGTAGGTCGGAAGCTGCAGCGCATCGGTGGCCGGATACGCTTGACGCCCGGTCAGCAAGAAATATGCGAGCGCTCCCAAGGAGTACAGATCGGCGCGCTGGTCGAGCGGCCGCCCCTCGAGCGCCTCAGGCGGTATGCACGGCGGCGTACCCGACGCATCGCCCTTGTCGCCGAACGCCGCGAGCAAGCCGAAGTCGAGCAGCTTGCACTCGCCGCCCTCGATCACGCGCACGTTGCGAGGCGTGACATCGCGGTGCACGAGCCTGCGGGCGTGCAGGAGCGCCAGCGACGCCGCGATCTCGCGCAGGTAGCGGCACGCTTGCGGATAGGGCAGCGGCGACAGCTCGCGCATGTCGGCGCCCTCGAGCAGCTCCATGACGTAGTACGGCCCGTCTGCATCGGTGCCGTAATCGTACGCGGCCACGATGTGCGGGTGGGCCAGCTCGACGAGCGTGCGGTACTCGCGCTCGAACAGCACGCGACGGCGGTCGCGCAGCGTGCCCTCCGGTTGCAGCTCGAGCCTCTTGAAGGCCACGGTTCTTCGCAAGGAACGGTCGAGCGCCTTGTAGACCGCGCCCATGCCTCCGCGGCCTAGCTCCTCCGCTAGCTCGTAGCGCCCTGCGACCAGCACCCTCTAGGACGGCCCCCGTTCTTCGCGCACAGATACATTCTTGCACTTTTACTAGAACATTGGAACCGCAGGCACGCACGACGTAACTACTGGTGATCAGAAGTTATTTTCGGCCCTTTCTGGGTTGCTTCGGAGGCGTCAGAACGAAAGCGAGGGAGAGCCGGCTCCGCCAGCTCCATCCGCCCGCCGATCGCGGGTGGCACCACGCGAACCAGGCCCTCGCTGCGCGGATAGAGGAACAGATAGGACGGATCGTCGACGGACCGTGGGAAGGTGAAGCGAATGCGCGTGGGCTGGCCTGAGGCCGCCTCGAGCACCTGCACATCGAAGCGCACGGCCGCGATCCTCTCCCCGCCATGGAATGGCGCCACCTCGGGCCGGTAAACCGATCCCGTGAAGGACGCCGCTTGCGGTGGGCCTTCGATCTCGAGGTCCAGCACCGTGTCGGCCACGCGCACGAGCGTGTGGCGACTCAGCATCGCTCCGCTGAGCAAGTCGCTGCTTCGCGGCATGGGCAGGCCGTGCAGTCTGCGGACGTACGGTAGCGCCCATTGCGAGGTCCAGTCGCGGGCCGCGATGACCATGACCTCTTGGTCCGCGACCACGTCATCGTCGATCTCGGCCTCGAGCACCCAAGCGTCCTCGAGGTACGAACGAAACGTGTAGTAGTCGACGTCCTGACGTCCACGGACCGCCGCGCCCCAGCCATGCACCGCGAGCAGCGTCACAGCGAAGGCCCCGTTCGCGATACGCCTCAGCAGCGATGGTCCCCGTAGCGCGGCCTCGAGCGCCGACACGAGCAGCACGGCGAGCACCGCATCGACGCCGATCGCGGCGCCGAGACCCAGCCGGCTCATCGGAAGCGTGCTGCACATGGGGACGAGCGAGAGCAGACCGCCGAGCAACAAGAAGCGCGCGGCAGGAGCGCGCTCGCGCCAGGGGGAGCGGCCGAGCCTCCACAGCAAGAGACCGAGCAAGAAGGCGGCGACGAACCCGAGCGCGAGCTGGGCGCGGTGTAAGGTGTCGGTCGCCAGCCAGCTCGGAGGCAAGACGTGCGCGCGGAGCAGCCAGGGACGAAGCGGTGGCTCGGAGTAGTGCCACTCGGCGCCGAGGCCGAACAACAGATCGCCGAGCAAGAGGGGCAACCGCAAGGTCGCCGCTGCCGCATAGCGCAGCGGCGTGGTGAGCGGATCGATGTAGAAACCAGAGCCCGAGATCCCGTACCCGAGCAGGGCGCGCACGCACAGATAGGCAGTGCCCAGAAGCGCAGGCGGGGCGAGCGAGAGGGCGCGCCGCCGTGGCGAGTCGTTCGCACCCCACAGCTCGAAAGCCGCGAAGTAGCCGAGCACCGCAAACGCATGCTCCCCGGCCAACAGACCGAGCGAGAGCAGACCGAGCGAAAGCGCCCAACCGTGACGCAGCCCACCTTGCCGCCACGCAACGTGCGCCCAGAGCGCGGCCGTGCACAACGCGACGGCCACGATCGCGCTGCGGTTCGCAATCCAGCAGAGCGGCAAGCCGTGAGATTCGTCGAGCGCATAGAGGGCCACGCCGAGCGCCGCGGCCGGCAGGGGAAGTACCCGGCGCAGCAATGCGGCGACGGCGACCATGAGCGCCACCCACCACAGCATCGAGTGCAGATGAAAGCGGTTCGGTGCCGGCCCGAACAGCCGATAGTCGAGCGCGATCAGCCCGCTCGCCAGCGGCCTCAGCACGGACAAGTGGATCTCGCGGTACGTCCACCAGGGCAGGCGACCGGCGCCGAGCAGCGCCTTGCGCTCCACCGGGTCGTTGCCGACGAAGTCGAACATGTCGAACGGCCCGCGCGCCACCGGATACACACCGGCGCGCATCGCATAGTGATCGTAGTCGTCGGCCAGGAACACGCCTTCGACTGCAGGCCAGCGCAGCGCGACGCCGAGCGCGACCACGAGCGCGACCCACACGAGATACAGAACGGTCGATCGCGCTGACTTCCCGAGCTGCAACAAGAGGCCTCGCGAGACCCAGCGCGGGAATCGCGCGACGTGGCCTCCGCGTGTAGAATAGCCGACCTGCGTGCAAACGATGACGCGCGACTGGCGGCGGATCGGAAAAGGCGCCTACGCCGCAGCGGCCGCGGCGATCATCTGCGCGAGCCTGTGGTTGCGGGCGCCGGTGCTCTCGTCCGGCTTCGCCGTCGACGACTACGCCCAGCTCGCGATGATGAAGGACGCTTACCCGATACGCACGCCCCCGCTTCAGTTGTTCACGTTCTCGAGCGGCGACCCGACCGCCAACGCCGTCCTCCGCGGCACGGGCTTCTTCCCGTGGTGGTCGCATCCGCAGCTGCGCATCTCGATGTTTCGTCCAATCGCAAGTGCCTTGATGTGGCTCGATCTGTACGCATTTGGTGACAACGCGTTCGCCTACCACCTGCACAGCGCGCTGTGGTGGGTCGCGATGGTCGCGATGCTGGCTGTCTTGTTGCGGCGGATTCTGCCCGACGCCGCTGCGCTGCTGGCCCTGCTGCTGTTCTGTGCCGACGAGGCTCACGGCATGCTGCTCGGCTGGATCGCGAACCGCAACGCGATCGTGGCGAGCGCGTTCTGCGTGCTCGGACTGTGGGCTCTGCTCTGTAGGGCAGAGAACGGCGACCGGCGCTTCGGGCTGCTCGCGCTCGCAAGCTTCGGGCTCGGGTTGCTGACGAGCGAATGCGCGCTCGGATTTCTGGGATACGCCGCGCTGCACGAGCTGCTCCGGCCTGACGGGACAAGCCGCGCGCGCAGGCTCGCGCCGATCGCGGCGCTGAGCGTTGGCTACTTGGTGTTGCGCGCCGGGCTCGGCTTCGGCTCGCACGGCTCGGGCATGTACATCGATCCCTTCGGCGAGGCCGGGGCGTTTTTCCCCGAGGCGGCACGTCGCTTCCCGGTGCTGATGGCGGACCTGGTGCTCGCCCTTCACTCCAGCTACGGAAGCGCGGGGCTGCCGTTCGTGATCCGCCTGGTCGAGCGTGGTCTGCTCGATCCCGCGTGGCTGTTCGATCTGCGACCGCTGCGTGAGTTGCTGATCTGGGCTGGTCTGTTCTCGCTCGTGCTCTTCGCGGCGCTCGGGGTGAGCGTGGCGCGCAGGCGAGAGGGCAAACCGGACCTGCGCTGGCTCGTGCTCGGCACGCCGCTCGCGGTATTGCCCTCGGTCTCGTCGCTGCCCGAGAGCCGACTGCTCGTGCCGGCTCTGCTCGGCTTCTGCGTGGTGCTCGCGGAGCGTGTTCACGCAAGCGTCGAGGCGTGGCGCGCTCGGCGCTCGGCCTTCGCACCGGCGCTCGGGCTCGCTGCGGCTTCTGCGTTCGCCGCGTATCACATCGCTCTGCCGAGCTACGACGATTTCGTCGAGGCGGGAGCGGGCGCGCGACTCGCCAATGCCGTGCGCGCCTCCATTCTCGCCCCCGAGCTCGACCCGCTGCTCGGTCGAGATGCGCGCGTGATGCTGCTCTCTGCTGCGGACCCCACGACCACCATCTACCTGCCGCTGATCCGCCGCCTCAACGGCAAGCCGGGCCCTCGCGCCTGCCAGCTGCTCACCTCGACCTTCGTGCCGTTGCAGCTCACGACCCTCTCGCCGTACGCCTTCGAGCTGACGCGCCTCAGCGATGCGTATACGCCGGGCGATGCTTACGCTGCCGCGTTCAACCGCGAGCCCCTGCACACGGGCGAGCGCTTCGACAGCGACTGGTTGCACGTGACGGTTGACGCCACGGTCCGCGGTCTGTCGATGCGGGCGCGCTACCAGATAGACCTCCCCCTCGATGATCCACAGGTCGTGTTGCTGGCGCAGACTCCAGAAGGGCTGCGCAGACTCGCCTTCCCTCCCCAGGGGGAGAGCGTGACACTGATGCCACCCGCCACGCCGTACGAGCTGGCCCCACCATGAGCAGCGCGCAAAAGCAGAGCCCCGCGGTCGCGTCACGGCTCGGTTTCGTGCTCGCCGCGCTCGCGCTCGCCGGCGTGCACTTCACGCTCTGCAACCACTTCGTGCCGCTGCGCGCGGTCCTCGCTCCCGCGCCGCTGCAGGGCGATGACTTCGACCTCCACATCGGGCAGACCTATCGCGTTCTTCAGGGTCTCGATGGCTGGGGCAAGGCCTGGGTCTACGACGTGCAGCTGCTAGCCGGGCAGCCCGAGGGCACGATCTTCGATGCCGATAACAAAGGCTGCGAGATCTTCACCTACGCGCTCTGGAAGCTCGGCCTCCACGAGGCCGTGGCGTTCAACCTCTTCGTGTGGCTGTCGACCGCTCTCGGACCGCTGGTGGTTTTCGCGGCGGCACGCGTATTCGGATTCGCGCCATGGTCGAGCCTGCTCTCCGCGACGCTCGCGTGCTTGCTCTGGTTCTTCGACTCGTTCAGCCACTGGGTCTGGTTCGTCGGCATGTTCTCGTACGGGCTCGCCTCGTACCTGACCCTGCTGCCACTCGCGTTGTTCCATCGCTTCTGCGAGCAACGGCGCCTGCGCGACGCCGCGCTCTCTGGCGTGCTGCTGGGCGTCGTCCACCTCGTGCATCCGTACTCGTTCTTCGTGCTCGCGCTTCCAATGGCCGTGACGTATCTGCGTTGCGCGCGCACGCTAGGTAGAGTCGAGCACGCGGCCGTGGCCGGAGCCGCCATGTTCACGCTCGGCGTCAACGCCTATTGGCTGCGCGCGGCGCTATCGCACTGGCACTACGTGCTGGACTCGGCGTACTACGGCCAGACCGGGCTCCCGTACCTCGTCGCAGACTTCTTCGATCTGCTGCGCGACCCGAGCGACACGGGCGTGATCGGCACGCGCTCCGGCGTACGCTTCTTGTGCTTCGGCGCGGCGTTCTGCGGCCTCCTCGCGCTCCACCGCGCACGCGACCGCAGAGCGTTGCCGCTCGGGCTCGCGTTCATCACGCTGCTGATCCTCGGCTACTTCGGCGCGTACCTTCCGGGCGCGCGACAGTTGCAGCCCTACCGGCACGTGATGCCTGCCGCGTTCGTGGCGACCCTGCTCGCTGCAGCATTCGCGGAGGCGCTGCACGCCGAGAAGGCGCTGCTGGCGCTACCGCGCTCGGTCAAGGCGCTGCTCGTGGTGGCAACGTTCGCGGTCGTGCAGCATTTGGGCGTCGAGGCCGTCTATTACCTGCCCGAGCTCGCACCCGACGTGCCTGCGCTCGCCGACGGCGCGCCGACTCCCATCACCAAGTACGGTTTCCTCGATCCGTTCGTCGGACACAGCCACGTGAGCTACGTCCTGCCGCACCCCGACTGGCTCGAGGGCCAGGCCGAGGACGTGGTGCAGTGGGTGGCCCACAACGTGCCCGCGGGCGCGCGCTTGCTCGTGGACAACGCGGTGCTCGGCGAGCGCATCGCCTGGAAGACCAAGGCCGAGGTGCTCGGAGGCTTTCGCGAGCGCAACATCGCCCATGCGTATGCGAACCTATTTCGTCGCTACGGCGACCACGAGCTCTCGAGCCAAGAGCTCGAGCGCTACCTGCGAACGTTCGGCGTGAGCTTCATCATCACACAACGGCCGCGCAAGGACTTTGCCGCCGCAACCGAGCTGCTCGAGCCGCAGCCGCCGGTCGCCGGGCGCATGGTCTACCGGACACGGCCGCAGGTCTCGCAGGTCCTGGCCGGCGGTGGACGCGTGCGCGCGAGCACGAACCGCATCGAGCTGCGCGGCAGCGATCCGACGCGCGACGCCATCCTCGCCTATCACTTCCACGAAGCGCTGCGCTGTGAGCCACATTGCCGCGTCGAGCGAGAGCTCGTGGACCTCGACGCCGTCGGCTTCGTACGCGTGCCAGCCCCTCACCCTGCCGACTTCACCCTCGTGAACAGCTACAGGTAGCGCGCGATTCGCACCCCGCCGGTGTATGCTGCCGCGCGGTGGCTTCGCGTTCTTCGTGGCTGTTCGTGTTGCTCGGCGTGCTCGTGCTCGGCGTGTGGCTTCGCAGCACCGCGCTCGACGCGGGCTTCTGGTCGGACGACTACCTGCACCACGCCATGCTCGAGCACGCCTACCCGAACGAGCACCCGAGCTGGGACCTGTTCCACTTCGCGGAAGGCACGGCCGCCGCCACCAAGCGTCTCACGGACTTCGGCTATTACCCTTGGTGGGCGCACCCGCAGTTTCGTCTGAGCATGCTGAGACCCCTGCCGAGCATGTTGCACGCGCTCGACTGGCGGCTGCTCGGCCAAGACGCTCGACGGCACCATCTACACTCGTTCGTGTGGTGGGCTTTGATGGTCTCGGCCGTGTGCGCGCTGCTGTTTTCCGTGCTGCCGCGTGGGGCCGCGGCGGCTGCGAGCGTGTTGTTCGCGCTCGACGAGAGCCACACCGTGCCACTGGTTTGGCTGTCGAACCGCAGCTCGCTCATCGCCACGGCATTCGGGGCCGCGGCGCTGCTCGCCCACGTGCGCTGGCGGCGCGGTGCGCGCCACTGCAGGCCGGTGAGCATCGCGCTGTTCGCGCTGGCGCTCGCCTCCGGCGAGTACGCGCTCACGATGTTCGGCTACCTCGTGTGCTTCGAGCTCGGCTCGCGCTTCGAGGGCCAGACGCGGGCCCGCGCGCTCGCACCGGCGCTGGGGCTCGCGCTCACGTTCGTGGTGCTGTCGGCCGCGCTCGGCTACGGAACCGCACACTCGGGTCTGTACACGAGCCCGCTGCAGGCTCCGTTCGCGTACGCGAGCAAGCTCGGAGCCGGCTTGCCGGTGATGCTCGGCGATCTCGCCTTCGGGGTGCCCGCAGATTTCTGGAGCTTCGGCTCGCCGTGGCCTGCGCAGGTCGCCGCTCTTCGGTGGGTCTCACCCGAGACGTGGGCTCGGCTCCCGAGTTGGTCGACGGTGCAATGGTCGCTCGGCGCCCTGGCGGGCGCGTGCGCCATTCTGCTCTTGCGCTGGCTTTCTGCGCGCCTGCCGCCCGACGCGCGCGCGTCGCTGCGCTGGCTCTTCGGCGGTGCATTGTTCGCGCTCTTGCCCGTGCTCGGGTCGTTCGTGACCACGCGCCTGGTGTTGCCGGCGAGCATCGGCTTTGCGGCGTTGTTCGGCAGCGCGGTGTGCGTCGCGGCTCGCGGATTGCGCGCGGAGCCGAGCAAGCACCCCGTACGCGCGCTCGGCAGCGCGGCGCTCTTGCTCGCGGTGCTCTACGTGCACGGTTACCGCAGCGCGACCGCCTCCGTGCAAAGCGTCGGTCTGTACAGCTACGTCGCTCTGTCGCGCACCGCTTGGCCGGCGGCAGCCCAGCTCGACGACACGACCGTCGCGAAACAACGGGTCGTGATGGTGAGCGCAGCGGACGCCAACGACGCAGTGTACTTGCCCTTCGTGCGCTTTGCGCAGGGACACCCGATGCCGAAGGGCTTCCGGCTGCTCGGCAACGCACCGTGCGCGTACCTCATCGATCGTGTGGACCCCTACACGATCGACCTGACCGCGCTCGACCCCGAGAGTCTGCGCGCCAGCGTGGTCGGCTCGCTGACGCGTGCAGAGAGCGATCAACTGCACGTCGGCGAGCGATTCGACGTCGCGGGCTTGCAGGTCGAGGTCCTGGCGCTGACCCAAGGCCAACCCTCTCGCCTGCGCTGCCGCTTCGATGTACAGCTCGAAGACTCGTCGCTCGTGTTCTTGGAATCGACCCCGGGCGGGCTGAAGCGGCTCGCGCTCCCGCGCGTTGGCACTTCCGCGCAGCTCGCCGCACCCATGATGCCCGACCTCGGAACATTGCT
This sequence comes from Polyangiales bacterium, assembly GCA_044450485.1. Lineage (GTDB taxonomy): Bacteria > Myxococcota_A > Polyangia > Polyangiales > JAFGIB01 > CAVZVA01. The sequence goes on from JBIOJD010000096.1 coordinate 9,755, forward strand.
GCGCGCGCAGGCCGCAGCACAGGCGCCGCGTTGACGGCCCGCAAGGGATGAATCGTCGCTCTCCGGGCGACGCAGACAAAAAGGAGAAACGCGATGACGGACGTGGTGGTCGATACGGCGTCGGGAAAGCTGCGTGGCGCAGTTGCGAACGGCGTTCACGTGTTCAAGGGAGTACCGTACGGCGCATCGACCGCAGGCCAGCGCCGGTTCTTGCCGCCACGACCAGCGCCTGCTTGGTCTGGTGTGCGCGACGCCCTCGAGTTCGGTCCGATTTGCCCGCAGCGCGGGGCGCTCGTCGACGACGCGCTGGCCGATGCACGCGTCGTGGGCCCGATCCCGAAGTTGCCGCAGAGCGAGGACTGCCTCGTGCTCAACGTGTGGACGCCGGCCGTGAACGACGGTGGACGGCGACCCGTGCTCTTGTGGCTGCACGGACGCGGCTACGCGGCGGGCGCGGGCTCCGAGGGCTGGTACGACGGCACGAACCTGAGCCGGCGTGGCGACGTGGTGGTGATCACCATCAACCACCGCTTGAACGTGTTCGGCTACCTGCACCTCGCCGACCTCGGCGGCGAGAAGTACGCGGGCTCCGGCGTCGCAGGCCTTCTCGACGCGGTCCTCGCGCTCAGCTGGGTGCGCGACAACGCGGCTGCGTTCGGTGGCGATCCCGACAACGTGACCATCTTCGGCGAGTCGGGCGGCGGCTCCAAGGTCAGCACGCTGCTGGCGATGCCCTCGGCCAAGGGTCTCTTCCACAAGGCCATCGTCCAGAGCGGCCCGAGCCTGCGCGGCGTCGAGCGCGCTGCGGCCAACGAGCTGAGCGAGCGGCTCCTGGCCAAGCTCGGCATCGGCCGCGATCAGATCGACAAGTTGCAAGACGTTCCGGACCAGTCCTTGCTCGAAGCGATTTCCAACGTCTCGCTCGGCCCCGCGGGCGCCGCGCCGATGATGGGCGCGGGCGCGGCGATGCGCCTCGCTCCCGTCGTCGACGGCACGTACTTCCCGCGCCATCCGTTCGATCCCGACGCGGCACCGACCGCGGCCGGCGTGCCGCTGATGATCGGCTCGAACCTCGACGAGGCGGCGCTGTTCCTGGCCGGCGATCCGCGGCGCAGGCGCCTCGACGAGGACGAGCTGCGCAAGCGCGTGGCGCCGATGCTCGGCGACAAGCTGGAGCAGGTGCTCGCCGCGTACAAGCGCACACGACCGAACGC
>JBIOJD010000097.1:0-10865 GCA_044450485.1 Polyangiales bacterium
GTGGCGCGCGCCGTGTCCAGCGCGTCGCGCGCAGACACCGCGTCGTTCAAGGCGGCGAATGCGGCGTCGAGACCTCTGTGGTCTTTCACGTAGGCCTCCGCGATCGATGGGGCGACTTCCTCGAGCGCCGGAAAGATGGCCAGCTCTTCCCCGTGCGCGTGCCAGTCGAGCACCTCGTTGAAGAATCGAAAGCGCTCGACGATCGCTTGCAGGCCGGGCTTGCCGCGCGCGGCGCCGAGCGCGGCGGCGTCGATCGTGGCCATGTCTCGGCGGAACGCGTTGTGAATCGCCATTACTGCATCGATTGGGCTGGTCATGATGGTCTCCTGGTTGAGTGGACTGACGACGCCGACGATGCCTCTGCGTTTATGCAGTGAAAATCACTAACTTTGCATTCCATCTATGCAAAGATGCAGGGGTGTCCTCGCCGAGCTACGACTGGAACGACCTCAAGTACTTCCTCGCCTGCGCGCGCGCGGGGTCGCTGTCGAAGGCCGGACGCATCCTCAAGGTCGATCAGACCACCGTGAGCCGCCGGCTCACCGCGCTCGAGATCGCCATCGGAGCGCGGCTCTTCGACCGGACCGCCCCGCGCACCGCGCTCACGCTCGCGGGTGAGTCGCTGCTCGAGACTGCGCAAAGCATCGAGCACGCGGCGCTCGAGATCGGTCGAGTGGCGAGCGGCGCTGACGAGCGGCTCGAGGGCGTCGTGCGCGTGGCGACGAGCGAGACGCTTTCGGTCGCATTTCTGTCGCGCCAGCTCGCGTCCCTGCACAGGGCGCACCCGGGCATCGAGCTCGAGCTGGTGACGGGCACGGCATCGACCAACTTGCTCAAGCGCGAGGCGGACCTGGCGTTGCGTGCTGGGGTGAAGCCGACGCAGCAGTCACTCGTCGTACGCAAGCTCGGCCGCAATCCATTCCACCTCTACGCGAGCGAAGCATATCGCAGCGCTCGACCTAGGGCGGGCCGCGCCGGCCTGCTCGATGGACACGACGTGATCTCCTTCTGCGACGAGCTGTCGCAAAGCCCTCCGATGAAATGGCTCGACCAGCACAAACAAGGCGCGCACGTCGTCATGCGCACCAACAGCATTCTGACTGCGGCCGAAGCAGCGCTCGGGGGCTGGGGCATCGTCGCGCTTCCGGCGTTTCTCGGGACGACGCGAGCCGGGCTCGTCCTCATCCACAGGGAACCCATCGCGTACGCGGACTTCTGGCTCATCGTCCACCCGGACCTGCAACACACAGGCCGAGTGCGCGCGGTCATCGAGCATCTCACAGCCGTGATGCGGGACGCAGGGATGAGCGGCGGCAGAGGGGATTGAGGGCGTCAAGCTGCGCGATCGTCAACCAGGCTTCAAGTAGCGCACGAGGAGCGACGTGATCTCCTCGATCAGCTCGTCGTTCAGCATCTCGGGATCGCGGGCGAGCGCGGCTTTGGTGAGCGATTCCATCGTGTGGATGATGATGAATGCGCTCAGCTCGTGATTCTGCGGCACGAGCTCGCTGGCGTGGGCTTCGAGGTAGGCGCGGTTCGAGGCGATCGCCTGCTCGTAGTCGGCGGCGAGCTTGGGCGAAAGGCCGTGGCGTGGCAGCTCCTGCACCAAGATGCGATGCAGCGCAGGCTCGTCGCGGTGCGACTCGACCATCCATCGCGCGTAGTGCCGCATCACGTCCTCGACCGGCGATTGCACGAGCCTCCGCCGCTCTCTGCGCAGCTCGCTCGTCTTGCGCTCCACGTGCTCTTCGAGCACGGCGCCCACCAAGGCACGCTTGTTGGGAAAGTACTGGTACAGCGAGCCGATGCTGACGCCTGCGGTCTTGGCAACCGCGTTCGTGGTCAACTTCGCGTAGCCTTTGCGCACGAGCAAGCGGCGCGCTGCTTGGAGGATGATCTCGACCGTGGCTCGGGCTCGCGCCTGGGTTGGCTGCTTGCGATAGGCTCTGCGTTCGGAACGCCCGTCACGTCGCCGAGCCGCGCCGGTGCGAGGCATGCCGGGCAGCCTCGTTTCGGTCACGGCGATTGTCAAACCCGGGCAATCTTTTGGGGGTCGAGGCCTCTGTGCGACGGGGCCGCCACAGCAAGACTGCGGGCGCTCGCAGTCTTGCTCGCATTTGCGGCGCTGCTCGAGCGAGCGCGCTGCGAAGCGCGGCGCGGGCGGTTTCGGCGCGTCTTGCAGGTGCGCATCCGAGCGGCGTCGCTGACATGCTCGCATTGCTCGATCAGGCCGCCAAGCTGCGGGAAATCCATGCATTAACTGAGCACACCGCGAGCGCGGTCAGGTGGCGCGCCGCGCGTCTCACGCGAGGGACCAGCCATGTTCGCGCCAGGGAACGAGTATCGGTGTCGTCGGCGTGATGTGGCGTGCGCCGCGACGCTGCTCGCCTTGGCGTACATGGCGGGTTGTGGCTCTGCTGGCCGCAACGCGAACGGTGGTGGGACGGGCGCGCCGGTCGCACCGCCCGCGGACGACGCCACGCTTGCGGGCGCTGGGCCGAACGGCGCTCCTTCGGCCGGCGATCCGCTTGCGGGCGCTCTGGCCACGACGGGGACGGCCGGCACCAGCCTCGGAGCCGGCGGCACGGCTGGCAGCATGGACATGGCCGGTACCACCGACATGCATGACCACGCCGCTGCGAGCACGGATCATTGCATCGACGGCTACCCGCCGGACAGCAGCGACGCGCTGGTCACCGGCAAGCCGGACGAGTGGAAGGCCAGCAACGGCGACATCGACTTGGTGCTGCCGCAGCCCGTTCTGCAGTGGATGGACGATCGCGTGTGGAAGCAGAGCCACGACGCCTGGCACAACGTTCGGCGCTGCAACAGTTTCTTTCCCGGTTTCGGCGGAAGCAACATCTGCACCGACCACCCGGACCTCGTTGCGCAACACCAGGAGTGCTCGGACGCCGAGGACGGCTACGAGTTCCTGGTGATGCACCGGCACATGATGCAGGGCTTGAAGCAAGCGTTTCCGCAACACACCTCGCTGTTCGAGGGCTTCCCGTCATTTCCCTTCGACGCCACCGATGTTCCCGAGCAATGGCAAGGGCGCTTCGGCACCGGTTGGTCTGCTCAGATCCAGCAAACCGCGCACACGCTCGAAGCTATCGAGAGCAACCTCAGCCAGTTTCCGACCGAGGGCGACCTCGGGCAGTTCATCCAGTGCGGCGGGATGGGCAGCATGGCCATGGCCTCGAGCAGCATCCACGGTGCGATGCATTTCAAATGGGTGGTGGCCGAATCGCCCAACTCGCTCGGCACCCAGGCGGTGAACATCGGCAACTACATGTTCTGGAAGCTCCACGGCTGGATCGACGGGATCTGGGAGCGTTACCGGGCCGCCAAGGGCCTGACCGATGCCGAGCCCAAGCTCGAGCAGGCGCTCATGGACCAGTGCCACGAGATGCACATGCTCGGCCTGGTGTTCGACGCGAGCCTACCGCTCGGCAACCCGCCCGCGGCTTTGCCGACTGAGCACGGTTTCTTCCACGAGAACGTGCGTCCGATCCTCGACAGTAAGTGCTCCGGCTGCCACAGCGGGTCGACGCCGATGGCGGGCTTGGCGCTGACCGGCAATCTGACCTCGGCCATGGTCGTGACCGAGCTGGTCAACGTCGCGAGCAAGGACGGCGGACAGTTCCAACGCGTCGTGCCAGGTAACCCGGATCAGAGCTGGCTCTATCTGAAGGTGACCAACACCGCGCAGAACGCCGGCTGCACCGGCACTTGCAACACGCAAGGTATGCCGCCGACCGGCAAGGTGGAGCTCAGCTCCGCGCAGCTCGATGCGATCCACCAGTGGATCGCGGACGGCGCACCGGCGCCCACCAGTCCGTGATGGCGACCGGGTCGAGGTTCCGAGGGAGAAAGTTCTATGCACAAGCGTAAGAAGCCATCGACGCGAAAGCTCCTCGAGCGTGCGATCCCACGCCGTACGGCGCTCAAGGGGCTGGGCGCGCTGGCTGTGTCGCTCCCCGTGCTCGGCAACGCCTCGTGCGCGGAAGACAAGAAGACCGCGTCCTCCACCACGGCGCCTCCTGCGTTGGACTCCAACGGCGGCGCAGGAGCGGGCGCAGGCAGCGGCCTCGGCGCGGCTCCGGGTCAGACCGCGGCAGCTTCGAGCAGCCCGGGGAGCAACAGCGCAGGCAGCCCGGCCAGCGGTGCGGGAGGCACGAACGCGAATCCCGCGAGCGGCCCGACGGGCACGGGCGGCAGCGCACCCGCCACCGGCACGGGTGGCGGTTCCGTCACGGGCACAGGCGGCGCGAGCGGCAGCCCGGGCGCTGGCACAGGCGGCGCGCCGAGCGCGGGTGGCGGCGACTTCGTCCCCGTGATGTTCGACAACGTCGCGAGCTGCACGTTGACGCCGACGGACCCGGCCGGCGAAGGCCCGTTCTTCATCCACGAAGACGAAGTCATGAACGACGAGAGCCTGATCCGCTCCGACATGGGCGAGGGAAAGCCCGGCGTGGAGCTGCAACTGAACCTGCGCGTGCTCGACAGCGACGCGGGCTGCATGACGCCGATCAGCGGCGTGCAGGTCTACGTCTGGCACACCGACGCCACCGGCTTCTACAGTGGCTTCAACAACCAGAACCCCGACATGCCATACACCGGCGCGATCGAGCGCACCGTCGAGAACTCCGATCGCTTCTGCCGCGGCGTGCAGGTTACTGACAAAGACGGCGTCGTGAGGTTTCGCACGCTCTTCCCCGGCTGGTACAACGGGCGCGCAATTCACATCCACTTCGTCGCGCTGCGTCCCGGCTCGGGGCCGAGCACGATGTCCTATCGCAGCGCCCAGTACATGGTGTTCACCACGCAGATGTACTTCGAAGAGCAGTTCAGTCGCATGATCCACGAGCACAACGCGCCGTACATGAGCCGCGCAACCGGCGCCGCCTACGCGATGTACGTGAAGCCGCAGAACACGGTCGTCATGCCGACCATGAAGATGCAGGGCGACGTGGCCGTCGGCGCGCTGAACGTCGTTACCGCTGCGTCCGGCAGCCGCAGGTGAGCGCAGGTCTGCAGCGCTAGACGCGCCTGTCCGCGCCGCGGGAAGTCGAGTTGCCTTCGCCTGGGCGACGGGACTATACCAGGAGCCCCCTTTACCGTGATGGAGGCGACCATGGGCCTACAGATCAACGACATCGCTCCGGACTTCGAGGCGGAGACCACCGAAGGTCGCATCAAATTCCACGACTGGATCGGCAACGGCTGGGCCGTGCTGTTCTCGCACCCCAAGGACTTCACGCCGGTCTGCACCACCGAGCTCGGCTACATGGCGAAGATCAAGCCCGAGTTCGACAAGCGTGGGGTGAAGATCATCGGCCTCTCGGTGGACCCGGTCGACCGGCACACCGGCTGGGCCGCCGACATCAAAGAGACCCAGGGCACTGCGCCCAACTATCCGATGATCGGCGACGTCGATTTCAACGTGTCGAAGTTGTACTCGATGCTGCCGGCGAGCACGTCGGGCGATCCCACGAAGCGCACGGCCGCGGACAACCAGACGGTACGCAACGTCTTCGTGATCGGGCCGGACAAGAAGATCAAGCTCATTCTCATCTATCCCATGACGACGGGCCGCAACTTCGACGAGGTGTTGCGCGTCATCGACTCGTTGCAGTTGACCGCGAAATACAAGGTGGCCACGCCGGTGAACTGGAAGCAGGGCGAGGACGTGATCATCGCCGGCTCGGTCTCCGACGAAGACGCCAAGAAGACGTACCCGAACGGCTGGAAGGCGCCGAAGCCCTACCTGCGCATCGTGCCTCAACCGCGCTGAGCGGCGAGGGCGAGCTCAGCGTGTGCGCGGCTCGACCCGCGTGCCGTCCGTCACGCGATCGCTCGGGTGGACGATCACCTGATCGCCCGGGCCTACTCCGCGCAGCGCTTCCACACTCTCGGAGTTGACGTGTCCGAGGGTGATCGGCGTGAGCTTGGCGACGCCATCTTTGACCTGAAACACGGCCCAGTCTTGCTCGCGCCGGAAGGTCGCGCTCGCGGGCACGGTGATCACCGCGTCGCCTTCCCAGGTCACGATCTGCGCCTCGACGTGATACCCGTCGCCGAGCGCCGACCACATGGCGTGCGGATCGTCGAGATCGACCACGACATTGACGCGCTGCTCTTCCACGCCGAGCGCCGAGATGCGCGTGAACGCGCTCGGCTCGACCAGGCGTACATGCGCTTTGAGTGGATGGTCGCCGCCCCAGCGATCGATGAACACCACCGCGCCGGGCCGCACGCGCACGGCATCGCTCGTCAGAATGTCGACCACGATCTCGAGCGCCGCAGGGTCGCCGATCTCGAGCAGCGGCGCGCCCGGTTGCACGGCGCCTTCGCTCTGCTGGATCACCCGCAGCACGCGCCCCTTGACCGGAGAGCTGACTTCGATCTGTTCTTCTTTGCCGGGCTTGCCGATGCGCCCGAGGGCTGCCTCCGCCATGCGCAGGTCGTAGTCGGCCACACGCGCGCCGAACTCTGCGCTCGCGAGCTCTTCGCGGCGCGAGCGCTCTTCGAGGTCGGCCTGCTCGAGCGTGCGCTCGGCCACCGCGCCGCTCTTCTGGAGCGAGCGCAGCCGCGCGGCTTCCCGCTGCGCGATCTCGAGCACGGTGCGCACGCGATCGATGCTGGAGTACGCCTGCCTGCGCGAGGCCGCCGCAGCGGCCACCCGCGCCTCGGACTGCGCCTTGCTCCGCGCGTCGAGCAGCGGCGAGTCGAGCGGGACGAGCCGAGCGAGGACGGTGCCGGGCTCGACCGCATCGCCGGGATTGAGCTCGATGCGACCGACGTTGGCCAAGAGGGGCGCCGAGACGACATACCGGTCCTTGACCCGCGTGCGTCCGTCCTCGTCGATCGTCACGCGCAGGTGCGTGCGCTCGACCTTGGCCATGTCCACGCCGACCGGCTTGGGCAGCCACGCGTACACCACCGCGCCAGCACCGCCGGCCGCGAGCAGCCACATCAAGATGCGGCGGGCGAGGCTCGCCCACGCGCGCTTGCGCCGATCTTGGCGCGTCACCTGGCGCATCACGGGCCGACTCGGCGGCGCGTCGCTGCGCGGCTGTGCAGGCTCGTCGGTTCTTCTCTGCAGCTCGGCCATGCGGGTCGTCTCGCTCTACTCTCTGCTCTTGAGCACGCCTATCAGATCCAGGTGATCGAGTCGGTTTCGCACGACCAGCGCGCTGGCGAGCGACGCGACCAGCGTCACCACGGTCGCAAACGCGTAGGTCTGCGCAGAAATCACCACAGGAAAGCGATACATCTCGGGGTCGGCGTTGGCCATCATCTGCCTCGAGATCAGGCCGCCGAGCAGCATACCCGGCACGAGCGCGACCAGCACCTGAATCGCCAGCTCGCCGAGCAGGATGGCCGAGATCTCGCTCTTGCGAAAGCCCAGCACGCGTAGGCTCGCGAGGTCCCGGCCACGCGTCGAGAGCGCGATGCGCGCGTTGTTGTAGATCACGCCGCAGGCGATCACCGCGGCGAAGATGGTGAGGATCAGCGTGGTGAAGCGCATCTGGCCTGCTGTCTGCTCGCGGAACATCTGGATCAGGTTGTCGAGGCGGTTCACGCCGAGGACCTCGGGACGTCGCTTGAGCAGGCGTTCGAGGCGGTCCCGCTGCTCGGGATCGATGCTGAGCAGCGCCATCGAGATCCTGGGCTCGCTGCCCAACAGGCGTTCCACCGCGTCGAGCTGCATGTGACCGAACAACCCGAACACCTCGTCGACCAGTCCCGAGACCGGCACTTCATGGATGCCGCGCTGGCCTTCGAGCACTTCGATCGTGACCTTGTCGCCCACGCCCACGTGCAGGATCTTCGCGAGGGTCGTCGTGAGCAGCACGCCTTGCTCGGGCGGTGTCGCGAGCCTGCCCTGTTGATCGAGCACTCGTCGCAACGTGGCCGCGCCTGGGTGCCCCATCAGCACGCTCTCTCTCTGGTGATGCCCCGCGCGATAACGCACAGGCACGAGGCGGAGCGGCTCGACCTTGCGCACCCCAGGCAAGTGCGCGAGCTCTCCCAGAGCCGAAGGCCGTACCGCGCGCCTGAAGCTCACGTCGATGTCTTCGCGCTGCGACAGCTCGAACTGCACCTGCATGTACCACTGCACCGCGTCGGTGCCGAAGCGGCCCGCGACCAGCACGGCGACCGACATCGCGATGCCGAGCGACGAGAGCAATGCGCGTACCGGTTTGCGCTCGATCTCGCGCATCACCATCTCCGCGGCTTGGCCGAAGAAGAGCGGCACGCCCAGCTTCGTGCTGAGCCCGCGCTTGTAGCTGGCGGGGGCCTCGGGTCGCATGGCTTCGGCCGGCGGCAGGCGCATCACCGCACGCACCGCGGAGAGCGCGCCCACGACTGCGGCGAGCAAGCTGCTGCCGAGCGCGACCGTGAGCACGCGGGGCTCGAGCGCAAAGTGCAGCGACGGAAAATGGAAGTAGCGCGTGTAGAGCTGGGTCAGGTGGCCGCCGAGCCATGCGCCGACGCCGACACCGACAATCGCGCCAGAGACGACGACCACCGAGACCAACTTCAGGTAGTGAAGCCCGACCGCGAACCGCCCATAGCCCACGGCCTTGAGCGTCGCGATCTGCGAGCGTTGCAGTTGCACCAGGCGCGAGAGCACCACGTTGATCAGGAACGCCGCCACGCACAAGAAGATCGTCGGCAAGAGCGCGGTGAGCGTCTGGAGCTGAGCGAGCTCCCCGCGCAGCACGTTGTTCGAGATCTGCTTGTCGCGCCCGTGCGCGCCGCGGCAGCCGTAGGGCTCGAGCAGTCGATCGAGCGCGGAGACCACTGCGGGCTCGGATGCGCCCGGCTGCAAGCGGACGAGCAGATCGTTCCACGCGCCTTCCATCACGAAGGCCGCCCGCACCACGTCTTCGTCCATCCACAAGACGCCGAAACGGCGCGGGTCAGGGCTCATCTCGCCGGGCGAGATCGAGAACACGAATTCCGGGCTCTGGGCGATGCCCACGATCCGCAACTCGCGCCTTATGCCGGCGATCACCGCCGGCAGGCGGCTGCCGACGTGCAGGTGGTGGCCGAGCGCGAATGCCTCGAGCACCACTGCTTCGTCCGCACGCCCGGGCTCGAACATGCGGCCTTCGCGTAGCGCGACCCCGCCGAGCACGGGCGGCTCGCCCGCCGGTAGCGAGATCAGCTCGGCGGTGGCGGGCTCGGCCATGCTCTCGATCGGCACGCTGATCTGCTCGACCACGCGAGTCTGGGCGCGCGCGATTCCGTCGATGGCCTCGATCCTGCGCTCGAGCGACTTTGGCGCGCGCTCGAGCGTGGCGAACACGTCGGGGAAACGGTAGTGCTCGTAATAGCTGTCGCGCTCGCCGAGCAGCGAGTAGTAGGTGCCGTTGATCGCGACGTAGCTCGCGATGCCGCACGCGACCACGAGCGCGATCGTGATCACCTGCCCGGTCATGTGCCCGAGGTCGCGCAACAGCTTGCGATCGAGCGCCTTCACCATGTCAGGTCCACTGCGCGCGCCCGGCGCGGGTTGCGCAGCTCGCTCTTGATGCGCCCATCCGCCAGGCTCACGACGCGGTCGGCCATGGCCGCGATCGGCGCGTTGTGGGTGATGATCGCGGTGGTGGTGCCTAGCTCGTGGTTCACCTGCTCGAGCACCTGGAGCACCAAGCGCCCGGTCTCGGCGTCGAGCGCGCCCGTGGGCTCATCGCACAACAGCAGGTCTGGCTGCTTGGCGACTGCGCGCGCGATCGCCACGCGCTGCTGCTCGCCGCCCGAGAGCTGCGCCGGGAAGTGGTCCAATCTCTCGCCGAGCCCGACCAGTGCGAGCGCGTCCTCGGGCGTGATCGGGTGCGGCGCGATCTCGGTCACGAGCGCGACGTTCTCGCGCGCGGTCAAGCTCGGGATGAGATTGTAGAACTGGAACACGAAGCCCACGTGGTCGCGTCGAAACTGCGTGAGCGTTTCCTCGTCTGCGTTCGTGAGATCTTCCGAGCGGTAGATCACGCGGCCTTCGCTCGGGACGTCGAGGCCGCCGAGGATGTTGAGGAGCGTGGACTTGCCACTGCCCGACGGACCGAGCAGCACCACGAACTCGCCTTCGCGCAACCGGACGTCCACGCCGCGCAGCGCATGAACGTCGACCTCGCCCATGCGATAGACCTTGGTCAGGCCTTGGCCGTCGAGCACGCTCTGTCGTTCGTTCACGAAAACCGCCGTGCGCCCCCGCCGCCCCGGGATAGTAAGCGCAGGCGCCTCGTTCGCAAAGCCGAAGCGCGCCCTCGTTTGGGGGCGCTAGCCCGAGTCGTGGCTCGGGCCGACGCTGCGCTCCTCTGCGCAAGACCGCAGGAGCTTCGTCAGCTCCGCGACTGTCCGTGCAGAGGGCAGGAGCGCCTCGGGAATGTGGAGCTCTTCGAGCTCCTCGAGTCGCTGGGCGACGAGCACCAAGTCGAAGGGCAGCAACCCGAGGTCGCGCCGCAGTCGGTGCGCGGGCTGAACGCTCTCGAGACTTCTCGCCAGGTGGCTCGCGAGCACGCGACGAACCGTATTCTCTAGCGACCTGGTCATCGAGCTCTCCGACCCGTCGGCGCCATGCAAGTCATGAGTACCGCGGCTCCGGTGCTTGCAGGCAGACGCGACGACGATTCAGCGAGAGATTTCTTCGTCGCGTCGAAACGAATGTTCGTCGCTCGTGCGGCAACACACTCATCAGGAGGCATCCCGATGAGCACGAAACGTCTTTCGGTTCTGCGACTGGGCGCCGTGATCGCCGCACTCGTCTGCGCGCTCGATTCGACTGCGCATGCCGAGAACATCGGCGGCGCGCCACACTCCGAGCTCGCGCCTTCGCGCCCGGATCCTGACAA
>JBIOJD010000098.1:0-10803 GCA_044450485.1 Polyangiales bacterium
AGGGCTCGCACGCCCGCGGGAATCTCGGTGCAGCCCTGCTGGCCGTTGCACGCGGAGCCGACGTCGATGACCTTCGAGCCGACTGTGATCTCGAACGGCGCCCCGTCGGTCGGAACGACGCCGTAGAGCACTGGCGTGTTTTCCGCCAACGCCTGTTTCACGTCCGGGCTCGAAAGCGCCGTCTCGATCGCGCCCACGCTCGCGCTGCTGTTGCAGGCCATGAGGTCGGTATCGCAACGGAGGGACGGGGTGCTGGGATCGCCCGAAGGAACCCGCGTGCGCGTGTAGTGCACGCACGGTTCGAGCTTGCTGTGATCTCGGTAGGCCACGAAGCCGGCGTTTGCGTTACTCGGCCCCCACTCGATGGTTTCCGCGAGGCAGCCCGGACACGCTGCGGGGCCGGTGGTGCTGGTCATGCCGTATGTGCACTGGCCGTTCGAGCATGCGGGCGCGCCCATCGGGACCGGAGTGCACGGTAGGGCCACGAAGCTGCAACCGTCGGCGGTGAAGCTTCCGCAAACGTCGCGCTCGATGCTGCTGACCGCTGCCGCGATCGCAGCTTGACCCGCGTGGGAGGCGACCACGGGCCCGCACGAGTCATGACAGCTCGTGCTCGTGGACGCTTCGCCGCAATCGGAATCGACCATGCAGCTCTTGTCAGCGGCACCGACGGCCGCGGCGATCTCCTTGCCAGCCATTTGATCGCGGTCCATGCAGGAGAGCGTGCCCGGTGCCTGCATGCTGCCCGCGGCCTGGCATCGTCCGGAGATGCACACCGCGACGGGCGGAGCCAACGCGCAGGAAACCGAGAAGCGCGGGCAACCGTTGTCTCCGCACAAGCCCGCATTGATGGCTGTGCTCGTCGCTGCGATCGTGCGCCAACCCGCCTGAGACACCACGGCGAAATCACACATCGCATAGCAGCTCGTCTCCTCGAGCACGGCCTGACAGTCCAAATCGACCATGCACTGCTTGTCCGCGTCGGCCGCCGCGAGCGTGAGCTGCGCGCCGGCGAGCTGTTGACGCTGGGCGCACGAAAGCGACCCGTCGTTGCCGCTGCCGGCCGCCACCCCGCCGTGGACCACGTATATGGGAGTGCTGGTCTTGCCGCTGCTGTTGATGCGCACCACGAAGACGTCGTCCTGCGCGCCATCCACCTGCACGTCGAACGACCCGTCGGCGGCCGCCGTCGCCTTGGTCACCTTGCCGGTCGTCAGATTGGTGATCTCGATCGCCGCGCCGCCGGGGGTAACTGCGCCTTTGTCGCCCGTGATGTGCACCCCGTCTGCGCTCACGCGCAGGCTCACGCGCTTGCTGTCGACGAACGGCGGGTTGCCGGTCTCGGTGCTGTCGTTGGGACCGTGCGACGCGAAGCACGCTTGCAGCGCTCCTCCGCACAGCAGGGACAAGAGCGTCGTCGCAAAGCCGCGGCCGAGCATTCGTATCGCGTCACGCATCGGGATCCTCCGAGACCGTCTTTGCGCCGCCTCGAGGCGGCGAGATCCGCACCGACAGCGGAAAGAGCTGGAGGTTGACCTGCACGACTTGAGCGCGTTCGCGCTCGTGCTCGCACAGCTCGATGAGCTCGCGCCGGAACGCTTGGATGCGCGCTTTGAGCCGCGACAGCCCGTCCGGCCCCAAGCAGACGGTGAGCGAAGAGATGTCTCGTTCCGCCGCCGGCACCAGCTCCATCGCGTCCGCGGCGCGCCGCATCATCTCTGCGTGGTAGTTGCGCAGGTTCATGTTGCGCGTCTCGGGGCCGGTCGAGACCACGGCGCTGTGCTGCCGCAAGCGCCCGCTCGCGTCGCGCACGAGCAGGCCGAGCTCGAACAGAGTCTCGAGGGCTTGCCGGGCTTCGCTCGGTTTGATCGCGGGCAGCAGGACCCCCGCAAGCCAATCTGCGTCCTCGCGAAACCCCTCGCTCGCGCACAGCTCGCGGATCGCGGGCAAGTACCAGCGGGAGTGATAGGCCGCATGCGCGAGCTCCAGCCTCTGTGCTTGTCGATAGCGGCGAAATGCCGTCAGCTGCTCGTAGCTGGCATTGCGCTTGGCCGCGGTGCGAGCTTGGTTGAACTCGACCAGCCGCTCGAAGTACTCGGCCCCTTCGCCGTGGAGGCCGCACGCGCTCGCGAAGCGCTTGGCCATGGGCTTGGTCAAGTTGCGCTGGCCCGCGATCACGAGCTTGAGGTAGTTCGGCGCGCCGAGGCCCGCCGCGCGCGAGAACGCGCGGTACGAGAAACCCCGCTGCTTCTTGGCCTTGTAGAAGGCTCCGAGAAACGCCCGGTAGTCGAGGTAACGAAAGACGTCGATCGGGCTGCGTCGCCGCGTGCGGGTCTCGGGGCTCACGCGCTCAAGTTGGCACGCGGCCGATACCCGCACCACCATACTATTTCAGATTTCGTATTCTACAGAATACAGGCGGCAGGTGTGATTCGTGGATAATAACACAGTCAATTCAATATTTTGATTCGCATCAATAGATCCACGGGATGATGCGGTACGGCACGGTACGCCGGTACTGGTCCCACAGGACCCCGTACTTCTCCGCACAGCGCCGGTCGTCGTCGAGCTGCCTCGGTACGAGCAGCGCAACGTAATAGAGCGGGTAGAGCCATGGCCAGATCGCGCGCGGATAGCCGAGGCTCAGCGCGAGCCCGCTCGCCATGCACAGCTCGCCGAGGTAGTTGACGTGGCGCGCGACGCCCCAGAAGCCGCCGACGAGCACGCGCTTGTCGCCGGCCTTGAGCGCGCGTTGCGCGAAGGGTCCGAACGATGCGCGCTCCGGCTGTGTCTTGAACACGTACTTCTGCAGGTTCGCGCCGCGCGCGAGCACCCAGCCAGCGAAGAACAGTGCGGCCGAGCCGAGCAACCACGCTGGTGACGAATGTGGATTCGGTTGCTCGGCCGCGAACCAGAGACCGATGCCGTAGAAGAACGGATAGAACGCGAGACAGCCCCATACGAGCTTCCCGCCGACCCGCTCCGCGACGAAGTCGTAGGTGTAGAGGTGCACGCGCTCGAACGCGAGATACTCGACGACGAAGAAGCTGAAGAGCGCCGTGTAGAGCAAGACCCCCGGAGAAGGATCCGCGGCGTGGACCAGCCGGTGGTGTGCCGCACACGACAACAAGCACAGCTCGAGCATGATCGCGCCCACCAAGTACAGGAACATCTTGGCGTCGACGCGCCCGCCGAGCGCTTGTGGGTTCTCGAGCCGCCCGAGGTAGAGCTCTGCGAGCCACGGCTTGCCGGTCCGCGGAGCCGGCAACACGATCGCCAGCGTGAAGACGATGCCGAGTGTGCACGCGGTCGCGAGCATCGAAAAGCGGTGGAGGTAGACGAAGTCCGGAGGCACGACTCTCGCGACTGTGAGCCCGAGCCAGCCGCCGATGACGAGCGCGAACACGCGCAAACCGTTCAGGCGATAGCGCAAGCGCCGCCCGGTCGTGTCGCGCGCGTAGCCTTCGACCCAGCGGGCCGGCAGCAGCGCGTGCAGCGCGAAGACGGCGAGATACGTGCCGAGCAATGCCACGGAGCCCGCGAGCATGCGGCATAGTATCGTAACGGGCGCACGCCGATCGCGTGGCCTGCCCGGAGGACAATGCCAACCCTCGTCGATCGCTACGGCCCGTGGGCGCTCGTCGCAGGCGCATCCGAGGGCATCGGCGCGGCCTTTGCTCGGGCGCTGGCCGAAGCCGGGTTCTCACTGCTGCTGATCGCGCGGCGCGAAGGACCGCTCGAAGCGCTCGCCGCAGAGCTGCGCACGCGCTCTGGTCGCGAGGTCGAGACCCTGGCGCTCGACCTGGCCGCATCAGACCTCGAGCAGCGGTTCGAGACACTTGCGCGCGACCGCGAGGTCGGGTTGGTCGTGTACAACGCCGCGCTCTCGATCGTGGCGCCGTTCTTGCAAACAGCGCTGAGTGACCAGCTGCGCGCGCTCGACGTCAATGCACGCGGCCCGCTGATCGCCGCGCACGTCTTCGGCCGCGCGATGGCCGCGCGCGGGCGCGGCGGCATCGTCCTTCTCTCCTCCCTCACCGCGTTCTTCGGCTCACCCTTCGTCGCCACCTACGGCGCGACCAAAGCCTTCAACCTCTCGCTCGGCGAAGCGCTCGCGCACGAGCTCGGGGCGCACGGCATCGACGTCGTGGTGAGCTGCGCCGGCGCCACCCGCACGCCGGGCTTTCTCGCGGCGGTCTCTGGGCGTAACGCTCCCCGCTCGATGAGTCCCGAGGCCGTCGCGACGGAGACGCTGCGCGCTCTGCCCGTACGCGGCGCGTTCATCCCCGGCGCCTTCAATCGGCTGGCCCAACTGATTTTGTCGCGCTTGCTGCCCCGCCGCGCCGCCGTGCGAATCATGGCGAGCCACACGCGAGCCTTGCTCGAGCGGACCGAGTCGGGGAAGTAGCGAGCGCGCCGCTCGCGCTCAGCGATCAACCGCCGTCGTGATCGCCGCCCGCGTCTTTGTCGGCCGGCGTTCCGCCCGAGCCACCTTGCCCCTGACCGCCGCTCCCGCCCGTGCCGCCGCTGCTCGTGCCGCCCGTGCCTGGGCTCGTGCTCTGGCAGCCGCAGTCGAAGGTCCCATCGGTGAGGCACGTCGTGGTTCTACCCTGCGCCTCGCCCGCACACGGGCTGCACATCACTTCTTGTCCCTGCGTGCACTTGATCGCCGTCTGCGACGCCCGGCACATGCAGGGGCCCCACACGAAGCCCATGCCGCACTGGCGGATGCCGAGCGGCTGGCTCGGCGAGCAGGAGCATCCGGTCTGCGCCACGCCTATCTGCAGGCAGGGCTCGCCCGCGTCCATGACGGTGTCGCTCGAGCTCTTCTTCTTGCTGCAGCTGCTGAGCGCGAGCAGGCAAGCGCCGACCATGAAAGCTGCCGGGATGCCGGACCGAGCAGAACGCGCACGGTGCATGGCGCCGATCATATCACGTCTACATGAGCGCTCGCCTTGGCACGATCGGTCGCAAACTTGGGGGCCATGGCGTTTGCGGACTTGAATTGAGGGTCCTTCGACGCTAATCCGACTCTCCCACCCCGCGGAGGTCGATCATGAAGGCCGTCGTCGTACACGAGCTCAATCGCATCGCAGTCGAGAACGTCGAGCTCGAAGGGCCCAAGGCCGGCGAGGTCAAGGTCAAGATGGCCGCGGCGGGCGTGTGCCACTCTGATTTGTCGGTCGTGAACGGCACCATCCCGCAACCGCTGCCGATCGTGCTCGGTCACGAGGGCGCGGGAGTGGTCGAGGCGGTGGGCGAAGGTGTCACGCACTGCAAGCCCGGCGACCACGTGGTCATGTCGTTCGTGCCGAACTGCGGTCGCTGCTTTCACTGCGTGCGCGGCGAAGCGTTCTTGTGTCGGGCGTTGCCGCGCGGCGCGACCATGCTCGACGGCACGAGCCGGCTCAAGCTCGGTGACAAGTCACTCGCGGCCTTCTGCTCGCTCGGCAACATGGCCGAGTACGTGGTGTGCCCGGCGATCAGCGTGGTGCCGATTGCGAAGGACGTGCCGCTCAACGTCGCGGCTCTGATCGGGTGCGGCGTCACGACGGGCGTGGGCGCAGCGATCAACACCGCTCACGTCGAGCCCGGCTCGACCGTGGCGGTCTTCGGTTGCGGTGGCGTTGGCATCGCCACCATCCAGGGCGCGCGCATCGCCGGCGCCTCGCGCATCTTCGCGGTCGACATGGCCGAGGACAAGCTGGCGATGGCCAAACGCTTCGGCGCGACCGACGGGATCCTCGCAGAAGGCGCCCAGAAGGCCATCATGGAGCAGACCAAGGGCATGGGCGTGGACTATGCCTTCGAGGTGATCGGCAAGGCTGCGGTGGTCGAGACCGCGGTGGCCGTGACGCGTCGTGGCGGGACCACCGTCGCAGTGGGCGTCGGCAAGTTCACCGAGAGCATCAAGCTCAACGCGCTCGCGTTCCCGCTCTCGGGCAAGAAGCTCTGCGGCTGCATGTTCGGCAGCGCGAATCCTCAGTACGATTTCCCGCGCATGCTCGACATGTACCGCGGCGGCAAGCTCGACCTCGAGGGCATGGTGACGAAGACCTACCGCATCGACGACGCGCCCAAGGCGTTCGAAGACCTCGAGAAGGGCCTCAACACCCGCGGCGTCATCGTCTTCGATTGAGGTTTGAGCGAGGGGCCGGCATACTGGTCGGCGGCATGGCTTCGCAACCGCCCGCGCCCGGCGCTGAATCGCCCGGCGGGCTCGCGTTCACGCGCAGCAGCCTGCCGCCCGACCCCGCTCGATACGAGAAGCAGCTACGCGCGATCATGGAGATCGCGTGGGCGGTGAGCTCTGCGCTCGACGTCGACGCGCTCTTGCCCCGCGTGATGCAGAAGGTCACGGAGATCATCAAGGCCGATCGCTCCACGTTCTTCGTCGTCGACAGGGACAAGGGCCAGCTCTGGTCCAAGGTCGCGCAGGGCGACAAGGGTGCGGGCGAGCAAGCCCACATCCGTTTGCAGCTCGGTGAAGGCATCGCAGGTTGGGTGGCGCAGACCGGTGAGACCATCAACCTGGCCGACGCCTACACCGACCCGCGCTTCAACCGCGGCTGGGACGAGCAAAGCGGCTATCGCACGCGTTCGCTCATGTGCGTGCCGATCTACGACCGCAACCTGAGCGTGATTGCGGTCATCCAGTGCCTCAACAAGCACGGTCGGCGAGGTTTCGACGAAGAAGATGAGGAGCTCTTGCGCTGCGTGTCCGGTCAATGCGCGATCGCGCTCGAGAACGCGCAGTTGTACGAGACGCTGACTCACCGCAACCGAGCGCTTCAAGAGGCCGAATCACGCGTGCGCCGCGCCAACGCCGAGCTCGAGATCCTCTACGACCTCGAGCGACAGATCTCGGAAGCGATAGAGCTCGATCTGCTCCTGGCCCACGTTCTGGAGCGCGCCTGTGCTCTGCTGAAGGTCGAAGCCGGCGCCATCCTGCTCGCCAGCGAAGGCGGCGGGCAGCTCTCCACCCATCGATCCGGCAGCGATGCCCGCAGCACGATCAAGCTCGACGCGCGGACGGCGAAAGCCCTGCTGAGCAATGCGCAGCTCCCGCAACATCGGGTGCGCGAGCCCGGCTCCGCGAGCCTCGGCGCCTCGCTGCTCGACTTGCCGGGATTCAACGTGCGCGAGACGTTCAGCGCGCCGCTCTCGGACGCGCGCAGCACGATCGGCGTGATCGAGCTCGTGAACCGGCTCGACCATGCGGTGTCGGAAGAGTGGGCGTTGCGCATGGTGTCGCTGCTCGCGGGTCAAGTCGCGCGCGGCGTCGTGGTTCAACGCGAGCGCGCCGACGGCGAGCGCGCGGAGCGACTGTCGCTGCTGGGACACTCGGTGGGCGCGATCCTGCACGACATGCGCACGCCCATGACCGCGGTCGGCGGCTTCAGCGAGCTGATGGCGACCGAAGACGACCCGCAGGTGCGACAAGACTACGTCGCGCGAATCGGGCGCGCGCTCGCGCACATGGAGACGATGACCCAAGAAGTGCTCGCGTTCGCCCGCGGCAAACGCGACGTGCTGGTGCAGAAGGTCTACATGGACAAGTTCGTCTCGGCGGTGCGCGAGATGCTCGTGCCCGAGACTCAGAGCTACCGCGTGAATCTGGTGGTGAACGCCGATTACGAAGGCGTCGCGCGCTTCGACGAGAGCAAGCTCAAGCGGGTACTGTTCAACCTCGCGCGCAACGCCTGCCAAGCGATGGGGGAGGGCGGCACGTTCACCTGGAGAGTCGCGCGCGAGGGCGAGAACTTGGTTCTCGAGTGCTCGGACACGGGCCCCGGCATTCCCAAAGAGATGGAAGGCAAGCTCTTCGAGTCCTTCGCCAGTCACGGCAAAGCGGACGGCACCGGCCTCGGCCTCGCGATGGCCAAGAAGATCGTGGACGCTCACTGCGGCACGATCGAATGCCGCTCGACCCCTGGACAGGGTGCGACGTTCCGCATCGAGCTGCCTTGTTAGCGGGGAGTCACGCGACCCTTCACCCCACGCGGAGCTCGCTTCGCTCACTCGCGAGCTCGTAACGACTCCCTCCAGGTCCTCCGCGTCCCGTCTCCACGCAAGCCCGGTTCGACGCTCATGGCCGCTTGCGGGGACGTGGCAGGTCGTACTGCTCGAGGCGCGTGACCACCGTGCGGCGTGAAATCCCGAGCAGTTCCGCAGCTTGTGTCTGGTTGCCGCCGCAACGCTGCAGCGCCTCGATCAAGCGCTCTCGTTCGATGTGCTCGAGCTCGAGCGCGAGCCGCGCGCGTGGATCGACATCGCCCCCGGTGCCGACGTTCCTGGCCTTGCTGGTGAGCTTCTCCGGCAAGTGGTTGGGCAGCAACGCTGGGCCGTCGCACAGCAGGACCGCGCGCTCGATGACGTTGCGCAGCTCGCGGATGTTTCCGGGCCAGCGATAGCCGATCAGCACTTGCAACGCCTGGTCCGAGAGCGACGGCGGGTCGACGCGCTGCACCGCGCGGCAGTGCATGGTGATGAAGCGCGCGGCGAGTCTCTGGATGTCGGCATGGCGCTCACGCAGCGGCGGCACGCTGAAGCTGATGCCGTTCAAGCGAAAGAACAAATCCTGTCGAAAGCCTCCGCGTTCGACTTCCAGCTCGAGGTCACGGTTGGTCGCGGACACGAAGCGAACGTCGATCGCCCGCGCGCTGCGTCCGCCGACGCGCATCACCTTGCGCTCCTCGAGCACGCGCAGCAGCTTCACCTGGGTGCTCTGGGGTAGCTCGCCAACTTCGTCGAGGAAGAGCGTGCCACCCTCGGCCGACTCGAACAGTCCCTCCTGTGACCGCACCGCGCCGGTGAAGGCGCCCTTCTCGTAACCGAAAAGCTCGCTTTCGAGCAGGCTCTCGGTCAACGCCGCGCAGTTCAGCGGCACGAAGCGTCCGCGCCGGCCGGAGCGACGGTGGATCTCCTCGGCGACCACCTCCTTGCCGACTCCGGTCTCACCGAGGATCAGCACCGAGATCGGGCCGCGAGCCACGCGCTCGACCTGCTCGAACAACGCAGCCATCGCGGGATCGACCACGACCACGCGATCCTCGAACGCTTCTGGGCCCGAACTGGGAACGGACACGGGGGTAGGCGTCGCTGGAGCGCTCGTTGGCGGCAATGTGTCCCCCCGCGTGGCTCTTCGTCGCAGCCGTGCATGGAGCGAGTCGAGCAGCTCCGCGCGCGTGAATGGTTTGGTCAAATAGTCGTCTGCGCCGAGCGCCATGCCCCTGCGGATGTCCGCGCGCTCCGCACGCGCGGACAGGAAGATGAACGGGATCACCGCGGTCGAAGGACGCTCGCTCAACAGCTCGAACACGCCGAACCCATCGATTCCGGGCATCGCGATGTCGCAAATCACCAGATCGGGGAGGTGCTTCATGGCGAGCGTGACGCCTTGCTCTCCATCCGGCGCGCCGATGCCTTCGAAGCCTTCGGCTTCGAGCAGATCGAGGATGTTGGCGCGAATACTGTCGTCGTCTTCGATGACCAAGATCTTGCTCACGTCGTTTCCCCTCTGGATGGAATCGTCACCGTGAAACGGGTGCCCTCTCCCACTCTGCTCTCGAGCGACAGGCTGCCCCCATGGAGATCCACGGCGCGCTTCACGATCGCCAGACCGAGCCCTGTGCCGGAGACCTTACCGACGTTGCTGCCGCGATGAAAGGTCTCGAACAACCGCGCCCGATCTTGTTCCGGAATGCCGATGCCCTGGTCCGCGATACTGAACGACAGCGCGCCGTTACGCTGCGCCACCTCGAAGCGCACAGGTCGATCGGACTGCGAGTATTTGAGCGCGTTCGAGAGCAGGTTCTCGAGGATGTGTTTGAGCAGGTTCTCGTCTGCGAGCACCTCGGGCGTGCCCACAGCAGGCTCGAACCGCACTCGGTTGCCTTCTTTGGTGCCATCGGCGACGTCCTCGAGCACCGCCGCACACAGCTCGTGCACGTCGAGCGTGCGCGGCTCGAACTTGAGCATGCCGGCGTCGCTACGGCCGATCAGCAGGATTGCGTCGAGCATGCGCGTCATGTTCTGCCCAGCGGTGCGGATGCGCACGAGATGCTCGGCCTTCTTCTCTTCCGACCAGCGTTCGGCGTAGGCCGACAACATTTCGCTCGAAGACACGATCACGCTCACCGGCGTGCGGAACTCGTGGGACGTCATCGAGACGAACTTGCTCTTGAGGTCTGCGAGCTCTCTTTGTTTGGCTTGCTCCGCGCGCAGCGCATCGACTGCGTGGGCTAGGCGCGTGCTCGTCTGACGCAAGGCCTGCGCCGAACGGCGCTGGCGGACGATGATGCTGGTTGCCGCGGAGCACAGCACCGCCAGGGCCAGTGCGAACACGATCCTGGTGTCGACATCCGTGGCTCGCAGGGCGCGCCGCTCGGCTCGCGCGAAGATTGCGGACATCGCTTCCGTGCGTTGCACTGTCGACAGCGCGAGGATCTGGCGTGTCACCGTGTTGACGACTGGTGTGTGCTCGCGCACCACCCCTGCATGCGCAAGCAGGGTCGGCAGCGCCGCGGCATGCAGAAGGGTCGGGGCATCCGCTTGTGTCCTCAGACGGCCGAGGGTGGCGTCCACCCGCTCGAGCACGGTCTCATCGAGAAAGCTCTGCAGCAGCAGAAGATCGCGTACCAGCGAATCGACGTCGGACCCGAGCTGGGCTCCGGTCTCGCTCCGAGTCACAGCGTCGATCTCGCTGGCGACCGTGGGCAGGTAGCGCAGCGAGTTGCGGAGCACTGCGTTCTCACGCTTGAAGCGTTCGAGCAAGATCTCCGCGCGTTGCCTTTCGACCTC
>JBIOJD010000099.1:0-10797 GCA_044450485.1 Polyangiales bacterium
CTTGCAGCCGAACTGGAAGGTGAGCTGGCTGAAGGTGCCGGCTTTCGCGCTGTTGCAAACGCCGCCCGTCAGGTCCACATGCGAGCCATCGGCGGAAATCGTCCAGCCGCCCGCGGTGCCGCCCAGGTCGTGCGGCACCATCTCGAGCATCCCCTTCATCGCCGCTTCCTCGACCACGAGCTGGAGCTTGTCGGGCGAGCTGGTCGGCGGCATGAGATCGATCGAGCAGGAGTCGAAGCCGGAAGAAACGACCTGCGACACGACCTCCTGCAGCTTCATCTGGAGCTTCATGGAGTCGTCGGGCGTGAAGTAGTCCATGGTTCCGCCCGCCTGCGCGAGCGCGGTGAGGACCATCGGACCGTTGCCCATGCCTGCGCCGGGCAAACCGACCACGTAGGTCTTGATCTGCTTCTGATTGAGCCAGTTCGTGATCGTCGTGATCGTCGCGTTCTGGTCCCACATGCAGTTCGGCTCACCGTCGGTGATGATGATGGCGACGATCGGCCCGGTCAGGGTGGCGCTCGAAAGCGCCATGTCCGACATCTTGACCGCCTCGGCGGTCGGCGTGGCACCCACGGGTTGGTACTTCGGCGCGCCGTTGCTCCCGGTCATCAGCTCCATGATCGCCTGCGGGCCGGGCTTGAAGGCGACCTCGTCAGGCGCAGTGATCGGATTGACGTTGCAGAACTGGGTGGGATCGCCGCCGAGAATCGCGCAGGTGATGCCAGTCGGATCGATGCAGCCTCCACCGCTCGAGTTCGGGCTGGGGAAGAGCTCGGCTCCGATGGTGAGCAGGTTCGCGAGAGGCTGGAGCGCGTTGATCACCGCCGTGCCCGCAGCCTGCCACTTCGGCATGCCGTTCCACTGGTCGTTCATGCTCAAGGAGCGATCGAAGATCAGCAGCACGTTGCCCGGGTTGGTCGTCATCTTGACGGTCGAGGCCAGCGTCAGCGTGCCGCAGCCCATGTCGGCGCCGGTCGGCGCGCAGAACTGCCCGACGACGCAAGGGCCGCCGTCACTCACGAGCTGGCCCGCCGGAGCGGGATGCGCGGTCGTCGGAGCGGCCGGGGTCTGCGTATTGCCGAAGCCGTTCGAGGCCCCAGTCGCGGCCGCGCCCGATCCGGTGCCGCCTTGGCCGGTTACCTTGGGCGCGCCCAATACCGACGTCGTCCCGCCACGACCGCTTCCGCTCGTGTCCGACGCCGCTGAGCACGCGCCCAGCACTGCAAGCGCCGCCGCCCACAACACCCACCGTTGCAGTCCCATAAATTGCTCCGTTTCGAGTCAATCCCACGCGAACGGCCACCGACCCACCAAGTCGACCCGAGCGCGAAGCAGAGTCCCGACCAGACAGTGCACCACGCCTGCCCGATCGGCTCATCCGATGACGAATCATATCACCGATCCGGCCAAAAGCATGGGGGGCAGGTGTGAGCAAACACTCGCGGCCTTGCTGCCGTCGCGCCTGCACGGTGCGCCCGAGAATGCCCAGTTCCCGTTCAGAAGCGTTCAGGAGCGAGCGCGCCCGGAGAAGAAACGGGAGGAATACTCCTCTATTTCGGGTTGTGGCCGGATTTGCAAATTCGGCCACTACCGCATTTCTAGGATTTCTTCGAGGAGGTAAGCCGCTCCTGGACGCTTCTGGGCGGGAACTGCTAGGCGCCCTGCTCCATCAGCGTACGGTGGTCGCGGCACGCTTCCGCCGGCTTTTCCATGTACGGCAGGTGACCGCAGGGGTCGTAGAGCACCGTGCGGTGCTTCTTCAGATGGCGCTCCAGGATCTGCACCATCGAGAGGTCGAGCACCCGATCCTGCTTGCCCCACATCACCAACGTGGGCGCCTCGATCTTCTCGAGCAACGGCTCGAGCATGGCCCAGTCGTCCCAGATCTGACCGAAGATGGTCTCGTTGGCGGCGATGCGCGCCATGCCCTCGGACGCGAAGATGCGCTTGAAGATCTTGGGCAGCCGGAGCGGGCGCGCGAACACGTGCTCGAACAGCACGTCGACATCGGCGACCGAGCGCACGATGAGCGGGTTGTGACCCGCTTGCACTTGCTCCATGTAGGCCGACGGAGTCGGCATGTTGACGGCGCCGCTGTCCATCAACAGCAGCGTCTTCACGTCGGCAGGATGGCTCGCGGCGTAGATGCCGGCGATGCCGCCGCCCATGGAGTTGCCGGCGATGTGCAGAGGCGCGAGGCCGAGCGCGTCGACGAACGCCTTCACACGCGGCACTTGCTCGCGGTAGCCATAACGCTCCGCCAGCTTCCATTCACTGTCGCCGAAACCGGGCAAGTCCAAGATGACGACGTGGTAGTCGCGCAGGCCTCGCGCGTAGGTCAGCCAGCCGTCCTTGTTGGCGCCGAAGCCGTGCAACAGCAGCACCGTGTCGCCGCGGCCGCGCTGTCCGCGCTCGAAGTAGCAGAGGTCGTGCCCCGCTACCTCCACACGTTTGCGAGCCATGCCCGCGCCGCGGCGCGCCAGCTCCTTGCCCAGGTTCAAGAGCCAAGCCGGAGCGGCATGGCTCGCCACCACGAAACCCAAACCTGCGCTGGCGGCCACGACCGCAGCCGGAATCAAGAACGCCGAGCCACCCATCACCTCTGCTCGCTTTTCACCGCGGCACCCTACACCAGGTCCTCGCGCTTTGCTCGCCACGCGGGAGCCAACGCGGCAAGTCACGAGTGAGCGCAGCGAACCCCGCGGGAGGGTGGGCCCCGGCGAGCTTTGCTCGACGGGCGGGAGGGTCGCGTGACCCTCCCGATATCAAAGCAGCGGGGGCGTTACTGGGCGCTCTTCGCAGGCGAGGTCCAGCAGCTCGAGCGGTCTCGGCAGGCCGGGCGAGCGCGGCCGCTTGAGCTCTTTGCTGGCCTCGACCAGCACGTTGCCACCAGGGGTACTGTAAGAAGCCGTGTACGCGGGCTCGGCCAGAGCCTCGCTCAGCGGCACGTAGCGCGCGCCCATGTCTTCGTAGCGCGTCAGCAGCTCGTCGAGAAAATGCTCGGTCGCGACGTTTGCGTGCAGCAGCAGCACGTAGGGGATGGAGTGCCCGAGCACCTCGTGCGCCACGGCCATCGACCATTGCAGCGACGCGATCGCGTTCGCGATGTAGCTCTGCCCCAGGAGCTCGAGCGCGTGGCTGTTCTGGTGCCGCAAGCAGCGGCCGTACGCATCCGCGTAGCCCCAGTCCGCGAAGTCGATCGAGACTCGGGCTACCGTGTAGTGATTGCTGCCGAGGAAGCGCGCGAGCGCGCGGCGCTCGGTCTCGCTGCGACCCTCGTCGAGATACGGATAGCGGAAGTACCGCACGCTCTGCCCGCTCAGTTTTTCGAGCGGATCGGTCACGGCGCGGTTCTTCGCGACGTCGTCGAGGAACGCGTTCAGGCCGAGGTCGAAGAGCGAGCGGTGCGAATAGCTGTGGTTGCCGACCTCGAATCCTGCGCCGACCCAGGCATCGAGCGCGTCCTGCCGTTCCGGGTGGCCCTCGAGCATGGAGCCGACCACGAAGCCAGCCGGGCGCTTGACGTGGTGCGCCTGCAAGGTCGCGATGATGTCCGAGACGATCCGAACGTGGCTGAATTCGGCGATCTCCGGGCCGCCACCGGGCAGGTCGTCGACGGTGACGGCGAGACGAAAGGCCGCCTTGCGGCCGCGACTGCGGGAGGTCGAAGACGACTTGGCGAGCGCCACGCGCCGACTCGGCAGCACCCCGAAGGCAAGCGCACACACGGACAACACCAGCAGCGGACGCATCAGGCGCATGGGCTCAGCCTCGCAAGTATACGACGAGGCGGCCGTAGTGCGATTCAGCGACGGCAGACGCCGAAAGTTTGCATTCGCGCGAAGCGTTCGCCGAAGGCCCCGGGCGTGCTCACGTCGGGCTCGTGGCGGCCGGCCGCGTGCGAATCTCGTCCGCGAGCTCGTCGACGAAGCGGTCGAGCGCCACCCAATCGGTGTACTCGTAGTCGCGCGAGGTATCCGTGTCTCCGCCCTCGGCCTTCGAGATTCGCTTCATCACGAACCGGATCAGCGCGTTGTACTTCGTGTACAGGACCGCGCCCGCCACCGGCTTGACGCGGGCAGGATGCCAGCCAGTCTGCTCGAAGAATTCGTCGATCATGCGTTGCACGTCGGCGTGAGCCTTGGCGCGCTGGTCCTCCGGCCTACCGAGCTGCTCCACACCCGCTTCCGACATGCTCACCGAGAGGAATGCGGTGGGTCGCTGTTCGAGCTCTTGCCGGTGGCGCTCGACGAATTTCACGAGCTCCCGCTCGTGCTTGCCCAGGTGAACCGATCCCGCCAGCACGAGCCCGTCGTAGGCCGAGAAATCGACCGGCGTACCGGCGTCCTCGATGTGGCGCACGTCGGCGAGCAGGCCCTTCCACCGCAGCTCGGCCGCGACGTGCTCCGCGATCCGTCCGGTGTGACCCTCTCGCGTCGCGTAGAGCACGGCGACGCGTCTGCCGACTGCGGTCGGCGCGAGCGAGCCGCTGCCGCTCCGCTCGGTTGGCCTGTCTTCGCGCAAAGGTTGCATGGCAATGCCTCCAGCGGTGCACGACGGTCCAAGAAACCGTGCGCCCCGCGCGAATCGATCTACGCACCACAGGAGCCGGCGCCAGGCTCAGACCCGCGCGCTCAGCCAGTCGTAGATCTCTGCTGCGGGCTTTTCCCAGCCCGGCTCGCCATAGAGCCAGTGCGCGTGATCGGCGTACTCGCGCAGCTCGCCGCCCACGCGCTCGTACTTCTTGCCGGTCAACCGTACCAAGGCCGCAGGCACCAGTCGGTCTTTGGTCGCGGCCACGGTCAGGATCGGCACCCTGATCTTCGACTCGTCGACCGTGAACCTACCGTGCTCGACGAAAGCCCGGCCCGACTCGTGCACCATGCCCGCAAAGGCCGCCGCGCGCTCGGAGGCGGGAACGACGTTGAGCGCCGCCCGTTCGACGTTGGCGCGATTCGGCATGATCACCTTGGGCGTGAGCCCGAGCTTGCTACCGAGCCCGACCACGGCCCACAGCACACGCGCGCTCGGCGTGCGGCAGTCGGCAGGTGCCGCCGGGGAGATCAGCACCGCGGCGAGCACGCGGTTGCGCTCGGCGAGCGCCTGCGCGAGCAGGCCGCCCATCGAGTGCCCGATCACGACGGGCTTGCTCCCGGTCTCGGCTTCGATGCGCGCGGTCTCGGCTTCCAGATCGGACACGTAGTCCGCAAAGCCGAGCTCACGCAACGCGGCGGGCGGGTCGCGCCGCACGCGCAGCAGAGGACGCAAGGTCGGCGTGTACACGCGCGCGCCCCGCGCTTCGAAGAACGTCCGAAACTGCGCCCACACCTCGCCGGTGCAGCACATCCCATGGACCATCATCACCGGTGCACGCATGACACTCACCCTCTCGAAACCCGCGCACGCTATAGAGGCAAACGCCGTGGCGTTCAAGTCGGGGCGTCAGATCGCGAGCGGCTTGTAGGGCAGGCCGAACGCTTCGGCCACGGCCTGACAGGTCAGCTCGCCGAACGCGCAGTTCACGCCCCGCGCGAGCGCCGGGCTTTGCTTGACCGCGGCGTGAAAGCCGCCCTCTGCGATCCGCAGCGCATACGCGAGCGTGACGTTGGTGAGCGCATAGGTCGAAGTGTGCGGCACCGCGCCGGGCATGTTGGCAACCGCGTAGTGAACCTGGTCTTCCTCGAGATAGCGCGGATCGTGGTGCGTGGTCGGACGCGTGGTTTCGATGCAGCCGCCCTGATCGACCGCGACGTCGACGATGGCCGATCGCGGCTCCATCTGGCGCAACATCGGCCGCGTGACCAGCCGGGGCGCCTTCGCTCCGGCGATCAGCACCGCGCCGATCAAGAGATCCGCGCGACGCACCGATTCCTCCACGTTGGCTCGGTTGCTCATCAGCGTGGTCACCTGGCCTTGCGTCACGTCGCGCACGTAGGCGAGCCGTTGCGGGTTGACGTCGAGTATCGTGACGTCCGCGCCCAGACCCACGGCCACGCGGCATGCGTTGAAGCCGGCGATACCTGCGCCGAGGATCGTCACGCGACCACGCCGCACACCTGACACGCCGGTCAGCAGAATGCCCTTGCCGCCCGCGTGGCGTTCGAGCGAACGCTGGCCAGCCTGGATCGCGAGACAGCCCGCGACCTCGGACATCGGTACGAGCAGCGGCAGTGACCCATCCGCGAGCTGGACGGTTTCGTAACCGATCGCGATCACCCCGCGGGCCAGCAGCTCGCGCGTCAACGCCTCGTCAGCCGCGAGGTGCAAGTACGTGAACACGATTTGTCCGGAGCGCAGCAGCGGGTACTCCGGCGGCAGCGGCTCTTTGACCTTGAGGATCATCTCCGCGCGCTGCCAGACTTCGGGCGCGCCGTCGATCAGCACGGCGCCCGCTGCGGCGAACACGTCATCCGGAAGCTGGCTGCCCGCGCCTGCGCCGCGCTCGATCAGCACCTCGTGGCCGTGTGCCCGGAGCGCCGCCACGCCTGCAGGTGTGATGCCGACGCGGTTCTCGTCCGCTTTGATTTCCTTGACGACGCCGACACGCATCTTTCCCGGATAGCAAACGCCTCGCGGCGGAACAAGGGCGGCGAGCTGGGTTGACGCCCGGTGCCTCGCGCCTATGTGGGCAGGGCTACCATTTTTGCGCTCATGGGCGAGCTCATCATTCGCAAGACGCTTCACGCGGGTCGGACGCCGAACCTCGCCGACTACGCACGGGTGTGCCGCGAGCTGTCGTGGGAGAAGGCGCGCGCCGAGCTGTCGGGCTTGCCGGGCGGCAAGGGGCTGAACATCGCTCACGAAGCGGTCGTGCGTCACGCGATCGGCGGCAACGCGAGCAAGGTCGCGATCCGCTGGCTCGGCAAGCAAGGCGAGCGCAAGGAGCTCTCGTATCGCGACCTATCGCAGCAAGCGAGCCGCTTCGCGAACGTGCTCGCGTCGCTCGGCGTGAGCAAAGGCGACGTGGTGTGCAGCCTGCTCGGCCGCGTGCCCGAGCTGTACGCCGCCGCGCTCGGCACGCTCGCGCACCGCGCAGTGTTCTCGCCGCTGTTCTCGGCCTTCGGGCCCGACCCGCTCAAGACCCGGCTGGCTCTCGGCCACGCCAAAGTGCTCGTCACGAGCGCGCGACTGTACGAGCGCAAGGTCGCGCCGATCCGTGCGCAGCTTCCCGACTTGCAACATGTGCTGCTCGTGGGTGAGAGCGACGCACAAGCGGCCGTTTCGGGTACGCTCGACCTCGGTACGCTGTTGCGCGCGGCGAGCCCCAGCTACGAGATCGGCGCGACATCGCCGGAGGATCCTGCTCTCCTGCACTTCACGAGCGGCACCACGGGCACGCCCAAGGGCGCGCTGCACGTGCATCAGGCCGTGGTCATGCACCACATCACCGGTCGCTACGCGCTCGACCTGCACCCCGACGACGTGTTCTGGTGCACGGCGGATCCGGGCTGGATCACCGGCACCTCGTACGGCATCGTCGCGCCGCTCACGAACTGCGTGACCATGGTGATCGACGAAGCCGAGTTCGACGTGGTGCGCTGGTACGAGATCCTCGACCGCGAACGGATCAACGTCTTCTACACCGCGCCCACTGCGATTCGACGATTGATGCGCGCGGGCCGGGCGCCACGCGAAAAGCGAGACCTCTCGGCGCTGCGCTTCATGGCGAGCGTGGGCGAGCCGCTCAATCCCGAAGCGGTGGTGTGGAGCAACGAGGTGTTCGGCCAGCCGTTCCACGACAACTGGTGGCAAACCGAGACCGGCGGGATCATGATCGCGAACTTCGCGGCGCTCGACGTCAAGCCGGGGTCGATGGGCTTGCCGCTGCCCGGCGTCGAGGCGGCCGTGGTGCGGCGGCTGCCGAACGGCGCGCTCGAGAGCATGAACGACGGCGTGGGTGAGCTCGCGCTGCGCCCTGGCTGGCCTTCGATGTTTCGCGCGTACTTGAACGAGCCGCAGCGCTACGCCAAATGCTTCGCCGGCGGTTACTACCTCACGGGCGATCTGGTGCGCCGCGATGCGGACGGATACTACTTCTTCGTCGGCCGCGCCGACGACGTGATCAAGACCGCGGGCCACCTGGTCGGACCGTTCGAGGTCGAGAGCGCGCTGATGGAGCACCCAGCCGTGGTCGAGGCCGCCGTGATCGGCAAGCCCGACGAGGTGGCAGGCGACATCCTCAAGGCCTTCGTGATCCTGCGCGCGGGCTACGAGCCTAGCGACGCCTTGCGCGCCGAGCTGATCGGCTTCGCTCGCAAGCGTCTCGGGCCGGCGATTTCTCCGCGCGAGATCGAGATCGCGACCACGCTGCCGCGCACGCGCAGCGGCAAGATCTTGCGGCGCCTGCTCAAGGCGCGCGAGCTCGGCCTGCCCGAAGGTGACGTCTCCACGCTGGAGGATGCGGGCACGTGAGCGACCTCGACGTCACGGCCGAGCACGGCTTGCAGCTCTTGCGGGACATGCTGCGCATTCGCCGCTTCGAGGAGAAGTCCGCGGAGCTGTACACGCAGCAGAAGATCCACGGCTTTCTCCATCTGTACGTGGGCGAAGAAGCGGTGGGCGTGGGCGCGATGTCGGCGCTCACGCCGGACGACGCGATCGTCAGCACCTACCGCGAGCACGGCCACGCGCTTGCGCGCGGGGTGCCGGCGGGCGCGATCATGGCGGAGATGTACGGCAAGGCCAACGGTTGCGCGCGCGGGCGCGGAGGCTCGATGCACCTGTTCGACGCCAGCCGTCGCTTCTACGGCGGTTACGCGATCGTCGCGGGCGGCCTGCCGGTCGCGGTCGGGCTCGCGCTCGCGGACAAGCTGCAAGGCAAGCACCGCGCAACCGCGTGCTTCTTCGGCGACGGCGCCACCGACGAAGGCGAATTCCACGAATCGTTGAACCTCGCCTCGCTCTGGAAGCTGCCCGTGCTGTTTCTGTGCGAGAACAACCTCTACGCCATGGGCACCGCGCTCGCGCGTCACGCGGCGGACATCGATCTCACGCACGAGCCCTCGGCGCACGGCGTCCCATCTGAAAAGGTCGACGGCATGGACGTGATCGCGGTCGAGCGCGCCACACGCGATGCAGCCGAGACGGTGCGCGCCGGCGCCGGGCCTCGCTTCATCGAGCTGCTGACCTATCGCTTTCGGGCGCACTCCATGTACGACGCGGAGCGCTACCGCAGCCGGGAAGAAGTCAGCGAGCACAAAAGGCGCGATCCGATCGCGCTGTGGACGGCGCGACTGCAGAAGGCGGGCCTGCTCCACGACTACGACCTCGAGCGACTCGAGCGCGAGGTCGCAGCCGAGATCGCAGCCGCCGTCGCCGAAGCCGAGGCCGGGCCGTGGGAGCCCGAGGCCGAGCTCGGCCGCTTCGTGTACGCGGAGCACAAGCCGTGAGCGCGCATGTGACCACGTATCGCGAGGCGATCCGCGCCGGCCTACGCAAGGCCCTGTCGTCCGACCCGCGGGTGTTCTTGATGGGCGAGGACGTGGGCCACTACGGTGGCGCGTACGCCGTGAGCAGCGGGCTGCTGGAAGAGTTCGGGCCCGAGCGCGTGCGCGACACGCCGCTGTGCGAGTCGACGTTCGTGGGCGCAGGCATCGGCGCGGCGCTCGGCGGCATGCGGCCGATCGTCGAGATCATGACCGTCAACTTCAGCCTGCTCGCGCTCGATCAGCTCGTGAACAACGCTGCGGCGCTCTGTCACATGTCCGGCGGCCAGCTCGCCGTGCCGCTCGTCGTGCGCATGGCCACGGGCGGCGGACGCCAGCTCGCGGCCCAGCACTCGCACAGTCTCGAGAACTGGTACGCCTCGGTGCCGGGCATCAAGGTGCTCGCACCGAGCACGCCGCAAGACGGCTACGACATGCTGCTGTGCGCGCTCGCTGAGCCCGACCCGGTCGTGATCTTCGAGCATCAAGTGCTGTACGCCGCCGAAGGTGAGCTCGACGAGCAACCTGCGCAGTCGCCCGATGTCTGGCACGCGGCCGTGCGCCGCACCGGCCGCGACGCCACGCTCGTGAGCTACGGCGGCAGCATGTGGAAAGCGCTGCAAGCGGCCGATGACCTCGCACGCCAAAGTATCGAGGTCGAGGTGATCGATTTGCGCTGCTTACGACCGCTCGACCTCGAGCCCGTGCTGCAATCGCTCGCTCGAACGCACCGGTTGCTCGTGGTCGACGAGGCTTGGCGCACCGGCAGTCTCGCGGCCGAGGTGATGGCGCGCGTGGTCGAGCGCGGCTTCTACGACCTCGATGCACCGCCCGCCCGCGTGTGCAGCGAGGAAGTTCCAGTTCCGTACGCAGCGCATCTCGAGCGTGCCGCGCTGCCGCAGGCGGAGAAAATCGCGGCCGCGGTGCGCGAGCTGGTCGGTCATCATGGCTGAATTCCGGATGCCCGCGCTCGGAGCGGACATGGCGGCCGGTACGCTGGTCGCCTATCGCTGCAAGCCCGGCGACGTCTTCCGACGCGGCGACATCATCGCCGAGGTCGAGACCGACAAGGGCGTGATCGAGATCGAGGCATATGCGCCGGGCGTCCTCGAGCGCTGGCTGGTCGAGCTCGGACAGAAGGTTCCGGTCGGAACGCCGCTCGCGCTGCTGCGCGACGAGGGTGCGCCGAGCGTGGCGCCGCAGCAGGCACCCGCCGCGAGCACACGCGCGGTACCACGGGCGACGCCTGCCGCGCGCCGGCATGCCCAAGAGCTGGGCGTCGACCTCGGCGCAGTGCAGGGCAGCCGCGGCGGGGTGATCACGCTCGAGGACGTCGAGCGCGCCGCCGCACAGACGACGGCGCCCCCGC
>JBIOJD010000100.1:0-10796 GCA_044450485.1 Polyangiales bacterium
CCGTCGGTTCGCTCACGGCGCGAGCGTCCTTCGCAGGTCGCGCTTGAGCTCCTCATAGGCGGCGTCGAGCGAGAAACCCTTGGGGTCCAGCAACCACTGAAAGGCGATGCCGCGTTGGAGCGCCAGCAGCAGCACAGCCTGCGCTTTCACGTCGATGTCTGCGCGGATGAGGCCGGCGTCGATGCCGGCGCGCAACGCTTTCTCGATTTCGGTGCGGAACTCACGGTGCAGGCCGCGGAACTCCGGCAACAGCTCCGGGACCGGCCCGAGCGCTTCGAACATCAGCGCGTAGAACGCCCGGATGCCGCGGTCCTCTTTGACGGCGCGGCGGTGATTGTCGAGCAGATCGCACACCGCTTCGATCCCTGCGTGTCCGGTGAGCCCGCGCGCGCGGCTGTCGAGGTTCCAGCCGCGCAGCAAATGCTTGACCAGCGTCCACAGCAGCCCCGCCTTCGAGCCATAGCGTTCGTGCACGAGCCCGCGGCTGTAGCCAGCCGCTTCGCCGATCGCTGCGAGCGAGGTGCCGCGGTAGCCGCGCTCGCCGATGAGCCGTAACGCGGCGGCGAGCATGCGCCGATCCGATTCGGCCACGCGCTCCGACTGGGTGCGCCGCTTCGTGGAATTGCCCCGTTTTTCGCTGGGTTCCGGCAGCATTGCCTCTTGAATAGCAACTTGTTGAACAGCTGACAAGTATGTTGTAGCCTCCTTCGTCAAACCCTGGAGCCCCAACATGACCAGCTACACGATGACGATCGATGGTGAGCAGCAGCGAGCGGCGCAGACCTTTGCCGTGATCAATCCTGCGACCGAAGAAGAAGTCGGCCGCGCTCCGTCGTGCAGCACCGAGCAGCTCGAGGCCGCGGTCAAGGCAGCCGAGCGTGCGTTCTCCACCTGGAAGCGCGACGAGGCAGCGCGACGCGCCGCGATGCGCAAGGGCGCCGAGCTCTTGCAGGCCAAGGCCGCCGAAATCGGCCGCACGCTGACGCTCGAGCAAGGCAAGCCGATCGGGCAAGCCACGGGTGAAGTGCTCGGCGCTGCAGGGCAGCTCAAGGCCGCGGCCGACATGCCGCTTCCGTACGAGGTGACTCGCGACAACGAGAAGGGCCGGATCGAGATCTGCTATCGCCCCTACGGCGTCGTGGCCGGGATCACGCCCTGGAACTTTCCGATCATGCTCGCGATGTCGAAGATCGCGCCCGCGCTGCTCGGCGGCAACACGCTGGTGCTCAAGCCTTCGCCGTTCACGCCGCTCTCCACGCTGCAGCTCGGCGAGGTGCTCAATCAGGCGCTGCCCAAGGGTGTGCTCAACGTGATCAGCGGCGACAACGACATCGCCGCGCAGCTCACGGCGCACCCGCTCGTGCGGAAGATATCGTTCACGGGTTCGGTGCCGACCGGTAAGAAAGTCGCGCAAGCAGCCGCAGGGGACCTCAAGCGCACGACGCTCGAGCTCGGTGGCAACGACCCGGCGATCGTGCTCGACGACGCCGATCCCGCGCAGATCGCGCCGCAGCTCTTCTGGTCCGCGTTCATGAACTGCGGCCAGATCTGCATCGCGGTCAAACGCATCTATGCGCCGGAGGCCATGCTCGCGCCGCTCGTCGCCGGGATCGCCAAGCTCGCCCGGGAAGTGAAGGTGGGTGACGGGCTCGATCCACAGACCCAAATCGGCCCGATCAACAATGCGATGCAGCTCGAGCGCGTGAGCGGGTTGGTCGCGGACGCGAAGCGCCGCGGTGCAGAGGTTCACGCGGGCGGCGACCGGCTGCCGCGCAAGGGTTACTTCTTCGCGCCCACGGTCCTGACCGGGCTGGGCGACGACGCGCCGATCGTGGCCGAAGAGCAATTCGGTCCCGTGCTACCGGTCTTGCCCTACCGATCGCTCGACGACGCGATTGCGCGCGCGAACGCCACGACCTACGGGCTCGGCGCGTCGGTCTGGTCCAAGGACCGCGCCCGGGCGCTCGAGGTTGCCAAAGAGATCGACGCTGGCACGGTGTGGATCAACCAGCACCTCGCGCTCACCGCTGACGCACCGTTCGGCGGCGCCAAGCATTCGGGCATCGGCGCCGCGGGCGGACGCTGGGGCGTGGAGTCGTTCTTGCAGAAGCACGTCATCAACCAGCGCTTCGTCTGAGCGCGAGACCTGACGAACAGACCGAGGAGAGCGAGCATGCGTAGAGTCGCCGTCATCGGAGTCGGCCTGCACGCCTATGGCAAGTGGCCCGACAAGAAACCCAAGGACCTGGCGCGCACGGCGGTAGACGCCGCGCTCGCGGGCGCAGGCGTCTCATGGAGCGACTTGCAGAGCGCGTGGTGCGGTCACACGAGCCTCGGCATGACCGCGGGCGCGCGCCTGTTCGCGCAATTCGGCCAAACCGGACTTTCGATCACGAATGTGGAGAACGCATCGGCCACCGGGTCGTACGCGTTTCGCGGTGCCTATCTCGAAGTGGCGTCGGGCGAATTCGACGTCGCGCTTGCGCTCGGCATCGACATGATGCCGCGTCGCGAGCCGGGCACGAGCGAGGCGCCGAAGCCCAAACCCGAAGCTTCGAGCGTTCCCAAGGAGAGCAAGCCCAAGCCTCCCACCGGGCCGATGTTGAAGTTCGCGCAAGATGCGCAGGCCCACATGCAGAAGTACGGCACGACCATCGATCAGCTCGCGCAGGTCAGCGTCAAGCAACACTACAACGCGGCGCGCAACCCCTTCGCGCAGTATCGAGAAGAGGTCACGCTCGCGCAGGTGCACGCCGCGCGCGAGGTCGCAGCGCCGCTCACCGTGTTGCACTGTTGCCCTTTCGGTGACGGCGCGGCGGCGGCAATCGTGGCGAGCGAGGACGTCGTGCGCCGGCTCGGGATCGAGAAGCCGGTGTGGGTCGCCACCTCAGTCTCGCGAAGCACCGTGGCGAGCGCGCCCGAGCTGACGGATCTGACGGTCCAGACTGCGGCCGTTGCCTATGAGCGCTCCGGCATCGGGCCGAGCGAGCTCGGCATGGTCGAGCTGCACGACGCGGCGACGATCGAAGAGATCCAGTACGCCGAGAGCCTCGGGCTGTGCGCCGAAGGGCAGGGCGGCAAGCTGGTCGAAGAGGGCGCGACGGCGCTCACCGGCCGCATTCCGATCAATAGCAGCGGTGGCCTGCTCGGCATGGGTCATCCGTTCGGTCCCACCGGTCTCGGGCAGATCGCCGAGATCTTTTGGCAGCTTCGCGGCGAAGCCGGCGCTCGTCAGATCCCCGCGCAGCCGAAGACGGGTCTCGCGCACATGGTCGGGCTCGGCGGCACCTGCGTCGTGCACGTGCTCGAGCGCTGAGCGCTAAGGGGCGGGCGGCAGTGACGGACCGCGCGGTCCATTCTCCATCAGTGCGGTGGCCAGCGCCTCCATCACGTCGGCGTCTGGCAGCAAGCGTCCGTGCCTGCCTCCCGCGCGATGCACGGCCGCAACCGCGGCAAGCACTGCCTGTCCATCACGCTTGGTAAAGAGCAGCACCGGCTCGAAGCGCCTGCCCTCGGCGTCGGCGAACGAAGGTACAGGCGAGATCGCGGTGGGTGTGTCGAGCGCCGGATCGCTCGCACGACCTGCGTCGAGCTCGGCTTCGACATACGTAAAGAGCGCCTGCCGCAGCTCATCGCCCGCTCCGGGGTCGGGCTCCGCCGCGATCAGCTCGAGCTGGCCGCCACGCAGCCTGAACAAGACGCCCCGCTCGGCACGGGCGGCGTCTAGCAGGACCCTGAGCGCCCGCTCCGCGCACCCCGGATCGGCTGAACGAAGCGGTGTCTGCGCCGACCGGGCTTGCTCTTGCTGAGCGATCTGGCTGGTCCAATCGGCGGTGGCCTTGAGATCCTCCGGGTCGGTGAGGCCTGCGGCATCGGCGACGCGTCTCAAGTGCTCGTACTTCGTTCGCAGCGCGGGGTTGTGGCCGCGCTGATAGACCTGCGCGCAGCGCTCGGCCCAGCGCTCGAATGCGGCCGAGTCCCGCCTCGCGATCGCGACGCGTGCGCGCGCTTCGTACGCTGCGCCGCGCGCCAGGCCCGTGACGCCTGACGCTTCGATCTCTTCTATGCAGCGATCCGCGAGCTCTTCAGCGTCGTCGACTCGGCCCGACGCGCGCAGCGCTTCGATCAGCGGGAGAGCCACGCCGCGATGGTTGGGCGCCAGCCGCTCGCGCTCGCAGATCGCGAGGTACTGCAGGCCGTGGCTGACGGCTTCAGCGTGCCGCCCGAGCGCGTCGAGCGCCTGAACGTGCGCGCCTGCGACCCATGCCCAGTGGCGATGGCGTCCCGGCACCGTGTCGCGCAACGCCGGCTCGAGCGTCGCAAGCGCCGCCGCCGCATCGCCGCGCAGGCGCAGATAATGCGAGCGGCTGGCGTGCATCAGCGGGATCCAGCCCGGAAAATCCTGCGCGATCGCCGCCAGCCGCTCGGTGATGCCCTTGATGGTGATCAGATCCTGCGTGTACCAAAGGGCAAGCGCCTCGTAGTGCGCATTGGTGCCGGGGTAGAGCAGGTTCTGACCGTCCTCGAGCTGGAGCAGCTCGGCGCGCCGGCGGGACGCGCGCGCGGCCGCCACGTCTCCTTGCATCATGTGAACGATGGTGTGCGTGCGCCATGCGTTGACGCGGTAGCCGGGCTCCGCTTCGAGCGGCGTGACGCGATCGGCTGCGGCGGGCAGCCCACACGAGGCCTCGACCGCGCCCAGCACGTAACGCAGGCCGCAGCGCAACGCGCGGTGCGGATCCGGGTCCATACGCGCGTTGTCCGGCTGCTCCAGGCGCTCGAGCGCGCGCAGACCGGTTCGGCGGCCTTCTTCGGTCCGGCCGGCGCGGAGCGCCGCCGCCATCTCCGTCATGATGTGCATCACCTCGATCGCGGGTGACAGGCCGCGCAGCGGATGCAACGACGGGATTTCCTCGGTGAGAGTCACGTCCTGAGCGACCGAGATGATGCCGACGAAGGCCATCACCAACCGCGCCAGCTGCGTGATCGCCTCGGCAGGCGCAAAACCACGCTGCTCGATGGGCAGCTGATCGTACCGGAGCTGCGCCTGTCTCAGGGCGGCGACGATGCGCTCTGCGTCCGGCAGCGTCGCGAGCGCGTCCCAGTCGTCGAGACCGCTGTCGCTGCGAAGACGTGGCACCATCGCGGAAGCGTAGCGCTGGAACAGCGCCAAATCGCCTTGGAGCGCGGCCCGCGCGACCGTCCAGACGTGCAAGCGGTATTGAATGGTCTTGGCCATGCCGAGCCGCTCGGACTCCAGGCACGCGCGCTCCAGGAGCGACAGCGAGATGCCCGACTGGCGATCGTACGGCTTTGCGATGCGCGACAGGATCAGCTCGATCGCGCGCTCGCCTTCGCCGGCCTCGAGCAGGTGACGCGGCAGCGACTTGGCGTCACCCCAGCGCTCGAGCAGCGCGGCAATCTTCGCGTGCAAGGCGCGCCGCCGTTCCGGCGTGAGCCCATCGCGCAGTTGCTTGGCCCATTCGTGATTGCTGAAGCGGAAGCGATCGCCTGCGGACGCGAGGATACCGAGCGACAGCGCTGCGTCGAGCGCGCGGTAAGTGCGTGCGCGGTCGCCATGCTCGGTCAACAGCGCGTAGTCCGTGACCGGAACCATCGCGAGCGCACACAGCGAGAGCGCCTCGAGCAAGCTCCGCGAGTCGGCGTGCAAGCTTTGGATCCGCACGCGTTGCGCGGCGGCCAACGTCGGTGGCAGCTCGCCCAGATCGAGCGCCGCCGGAAGCGCCCAACGACCCGCTTCATAGCGCGCGAGGCCCCGCTCCACGATGTGGCGGGCGAGCTCCATGGTCGTGCGCGGGTTGCCAGCAGCAAGCTCGTGTATCCGACCCGCCACTGCGACCAGAGCATCTGCGTCTCCGAACACGGAGCGCAACAAAGCCTCCGTATTGTCCAGAGAGAGGGGTGAAAGCACGCTGCGCGTGCCGATCTCGCGCAACAGCTCGAGCGCCGCAGAGGTTTGGTTGCCGAGCTGGCTGGTGAACAGCAGCGACAGGTTGCGGTTGCGACCGACGTCCGCCAATGCCGCCAGCACCGCGGCAGACGGTTCATCCACGCGATCGAAATCATCCACGGCGAGCACCAGGCGTCGGCCGCGCGCAATCGCGAGCAGCCAGTCCCGGAGCGCGATCTGCAGGGGCCGGCGTTCCGGCTGGGCCTCTTGCGATCCTTGCTGATCGGGCAGCAGTCGCGGTGCGGATCGGCTCGAGCGCGGCGCGAGCTCGGGCAGGACCTGCGCGAGCAATGACCGGTTCGGAGCGGCCGCTTGCTCGCATACCTCGGGCAGTGCCGCTTGGAGCTGTTCGGCGAGCGCTTGCAATACTCCGTAGTCGCGGCCGTCGCCTTCGTCCGCGTGCGCGCGCGCGACGGTGGCGCCGAGCAACTTGGCTTCGAGCACGCACGCATCGAGCATTCGTGAGCGGCCCGCCCCAGGCTCGCCTTCGATCAGCGCAACCATGCCGTTCTCGTGCAACGACTCGAACAAGTGCCGGCGAAAGTCGCGTAGCAGATCGTCGCGTCCGACCAGCGTGGGCGCGGTCAGGTACGCTTCGGTGACGGCGACGTGCTCCTCCATCGGCAGGCCTGCGATCGAGCACAGACGCTCGATCACTTCGGCGGCGGTGGACGGCCGCGCGGCGCGATCGAGGTGAAGGAGCGCCATGACCAGGTCGTCGAGCGCCTCGGGCACGTCCGGTACCAGCGTACGCGGCGCAGGTGGCGTGGTTCGCCACAGGTCGCGCAGCTCGTCGAGCATGCGTGCGGGGTAGGCGTAGCGTCCGGTCAGCATCCAATACGCGAGCGCGCCGAGCGCGAAGAGGTCGGCTCGTGCGTCGAGCGCTTGTTGGGACAGCGCTTCGGGCGGAACGAGCGGCGCCGTACCGGCGACGTGCTTGGGCGTGCCCATCGCGGTCATGGCGCCGAAGTCGATCAGCTTGGCGCGGCCATCGGCGGTGCAGCGCACGTTGCGCGGCGACGGATCGCGATGCAAGAGGCGGCGTGAGTGAAGGATCGCGAGCGACGATGCTACGTCGCGGAGCACCGCGCAGGCGCTGCGCCATGGCAGGCGGCCGCGCTTCTTCTGCAGGTCCTCACCATCGAGCAGCTCCATGGTGTAGAACGCGCCATCGTGGTCCACGCCATAGTCGTAGACTTTCACGATGCGAGGGTGGGCCAGCTGACAGAGTGTGTGGTACTCGCGTTCGAACAGCGCAAGCGCCACGTGCGCGTGATCGCGGTCGATCGCGCGCAGCCTCTTGAGCGCGAGGTCGTGGCCGGTGCGCTCGTCGTGCACGCGGAACACCGCCGCCATGGCGCCGCGACCCAAGGCCTCTCGCACCCAATAGCGGTTCGCGACCTGGGTGCCGATCTCGGCGTGCCCCCTGGTCGCCGCGGCTCGCTGATCTGCCACCCTACAATCGTAGCCCCTAACCGATTTGCGGGCGACGGAGAGCGTGTGTCAGCCCGCTGGTTTCTGGCTCGCTTCCATGTGGTCGAAGCAGGGTGTGGGTGCGCTGTTACGCGCGTTTGCTCTTGGTCTTGGCCTTGGCTTTGTTGGTCTCGGGCCTCGGCTCGGGCGGTGGCGTCGAGCCGTCGAGCATCAACGTGGGCTCGGGGAATCGCGTGATTCGCACCCACATCGCCGCAGCGATCAACACGAACGCCACCGACGCGTATTGCCCCGGCGTGAAACCGTAGTAGCGCACGTCACCGCCGTGCTCCGGGGTCTCACGCAGGTAGTCCAGGAAGAAACGGATCGGCGCGTAGAGCAGCGGCAGCACGACCATGAAGAAGCCGCGCTTGCGCGGTTTGCGACCGAGCCAGA
This sequence comes from Polyangiales bacterium, assembly GCA_044450485.1. GTDB lineage: Bacteria > Myxococcota_A > Polyangia > Polyangiales > JAFGIB01 > CAVZVA01. The sequence goes on from JBIOJD010000100.1 coordinate 7,841, forward strand.
GGAACACAGGCATGACCGCCAAGCTCCACAACAGCTCGTAGAGGCCGAGGTCGTGGCGCGGCGGGCCTTCGTTACTATAGTTGTCCACGGCCAAGAAGAAGTGGCTCACGATGCCCGGGTGGTCGTGGACCACGAAGCAGCCGCTGCGCCCAAACACCCACGCGAACGGGAACGCGAAGCAGAAGATGTCGCCGAGCACGATGATCGACATGCGCTTCTTGTGCCGGAACCACGCTGCCGCCGCGATGCCGCCGAGGAACCCGCCGTACGACGACAGGCCGAGGTATTTCTTGAAGAGCTGGGTCGGGTCGCGGACGATCTCGAGCAAGTCTTCCGGCTTGTAGAAGAGCGCGTTCAAGAAGTAACAAGAGATGAGCCCGATCACGATCGTGTAGACCAGGAAGTCCGCGATCGCATAGCGCGGCACGCCCGTCTTCTCCGCACGCCACTCGGCCACTCGGCTGCCGAGCAGGATGCCGATGGCGACGAGCAAGCCGAAGGGCTGCAGCTTGAGCGTGTGGATGACCGGGAACGGGATCTCCCACGGACGCAGCTCGAACCAGGGGATGAGGAGCAATTGAGCCATGCCGGGCCGACTATAGCACTCCCGCGGGACCAGGCTGCGGCTCTGCTAGGATGCCCCGCGTGAGCGAGGTCGAGCGCCCATCGCCGGGGACAACCGATGCGCCAGCGCCGGAGCGGCAGTCCGTGGAGCTGCGACGCGACGGAGCCACCGACTACGTGCTCTCGGCCGCGCTCTGGGGCGCCGGCGTGTCCTGGCTCGTGCCGATGATGGGCTTGCAGATGGCGCTCTACCGCTTCCTCGACCCGCGGCGGCTGCAGTGGCTAGAGCGCCTGTACACGCGCGGCCAGGTGGCGCTGACCGGCTCGCGCTGGCGCGCGGTGGTGGACCCCGCGATCGATCCCGCGCGCCCCTACCTATTTTTCCAGAACCACGTCAACCACCTCGACCACTGCACGATGTACTGCGCGACCTCCCACTTCAAGCAAGGCGTGGAGCTCGAGGATCACTTTCGCTATCCGGTCTACGGTCGCTACATGCAGAGCCGCGGAACGATCGCAGTGCGACGCGGAGATGCGGCGGCGTTGCGGCTGCTGATGAAGCGCATGCGTGAAGAGCTCGCGCGCGGTAGCTCGCTCTTGGTCTTTCCGGAGGGCACGCGCACCGTCACCGGTCATCTCGGCGAGCTGCAACCAGGCATGTTCCGCATCGCTCAGCAGCTCGGCGCGCCGATCGTGCCGGTCACGGTCACCGGCATGTACCGTGTGATGCGCAAGGGCTCGTATCTGATCAGGCCGGGCCACAAGGTAACCGTGTACTGCGACGCGCCGATCGAGACCGCGGGCCTCGGCCGCCGCGATGTCCCCGAGCTGATCGAGCGCGTGCGGGCAGTGATGCAAGGTCGACTCGACGCATACTGGGCTGCCGAACGCAGGTGACGTTTCGGGAGAGGTGGCTCACTTGCCGGCGGACAGCTCCCGCAGCAACACGCCGAGGCGGTAGCGCTGGGCGGGTGAGAGCGCGAGCGCGCCTTGCTGGGTAAAGCTGCGGGCCATCTGAGCGGCGTGCTCCGGCTCGTCCGAGAGCGCGAGCGCGAACGCGAGGTGATAGCGTGCGCTGGCATCGCTGGCGTCTTGGCCCAGCACAGCCGAGAGCCGCTGCGCGGCTTCCGCGTAGTCGCCTGCCCTGAAGGCCAAAAGTCCGAGCGCCCGCTCGGCGGCGTGCGCGACCGCCGGATCGGCGCTGCCGAGAGCGTCGCGCTGCTCGCGCTCGAGCTCGCGCTCCCACGCGGTGCTCCGCCACTCGCGCGCGCCCAGGGCAGTGACCGTGCTCACGTAGGCGACGCTCGCGTCGTCGTCCGACACACGTCCCCCGCGCGCAGCGAGGTCCCGCCGCGCTGCTGCGAGGTTCTGCGCGGCATGCGGACCGCGCGCGTGCTGGTACAGCTCCTCGGGGCCCGCTCTGTACAGCAGACGCCACTCGCCTGTGGGTCGAAAGCCCGCGAACACCGGCCCCTCGTAGACCACGAGCTCCGTGCCGTAACGGGCGAACGCCGCATCGAGCACGTCGCTGCGCAGGTCGGGATGGGCTGCGCGCTCGAGCAGCTCCCACATCGGCTGTGTCACATCGCGGCGCGAGTCGAAGAACACGCGGCAACGGGGATACTGCGTGTAAACGAGATAGTCGCCCCAGCGCGGCAGATTGAGGATCTTGCCCGCGATGCCCGCGCGCCGCATGAACGCTGCCGTGTGCTCGGGATAGGCGCCGGGCGCGAGGTCCTGCGCGAATGCGACGCGCGCGCGGGCGAAGCCACCGTAGGCGTCGCGGCCGGCCCAATCGGCGGAGATCGCGAAGAGCAAGAAGGCGCCGATGTAAAGCGCGCGGCCTTGCGTGAGGCTGGGGCGCAGGCGCAGCGCGATCGCGGCGAGCGGGAGCAGACACAGAAACAGGTTTCGGGTCACGAGCGCCGCCAGCACGAGGCATGCGACGCACGGCAAGACCTCCGCGAGGTCCAATGCTGCACGCCCGAGCCGGCGCACCGCGCGCACCCGGGTCAGCGCATATGCAGTGCCCACGATATAAGGCGCGAACGCGGTCAGGATCGCCACGGGGTGCTGGCCGTAGTCGAGCATCCCGAGGCTCGGCCGCCACTCGGGCTCGCGCGCCGCGACGATCGACCCGAGAACGCCAGAGAAGTGCACGACGCTACTGAGCGCACCCGGCACGAGCAAGAACGTCGCTAGCGGCAGCGCCGCCAGCAGCAGCGCCCGCAGCGGCTCGTCGCGTCGCTCGGCGCCTGCACACGGTCCGAGCCGCAAGAGGGTGTTGAGCCATGCGCCCCCCGCAACCGCCAGCGCGACGCCGATCAGCAAGAGGCTCGTGCCCGCGTGCAGGCAGGTCCAGCAGAGCGCGAGCGCGAACAGGCCGACCGCG
>JBIOJD010000101.1:0-10739 GCA_044450485.1 Polyangiales bacterium
GTGGTCCAGCCCGTGTAGTTCACTTCCACGCGGTCCCACGAGTGCGGCTTGTCCTTGCCCTTGCCCTTCTCGATCAGCTTGCTGAACAAGCCTGTCGTGCTCTTCTGCGCATCCTTCGGAGCCGCCGCAACGTCGGGCGGCGCGGGAATCGGCGCTTCGCCCGGCGTGATGCTGATCAACTCGACGTCGAACACCAGCATGCCTTGCGGTGAGCCGGGCCGGCCCTTGTATGCGAGCGCCTCCGGGATCCACAGCCGGCGTTTCTCTCCCACGGTCATGAGCTGCAGGCCCTCGGTCCAGCCGGGAATCACGCCCTTGACCTCGAAGGTCGCAGCGGTGCCGCGCTGCACGGAGCTGTCGAACATCTTCCCGTCCGTGGTCCAGCCCGTGTAGTGAACGGTGACCTTGTCGTAGATCTTGGGCTTGTCGCCACCCTTGCCCGGCGCGAGCACCTTGCTGGCCAGGCCCGAGACCGTCTTCTCCGCGTCTGCAGGCGGCGCGGCGACGTCCGAGGGAGCGGCGATCGTCGCGGCCTCGTCGGTCTTGGGCTTGGCCTCGCCCTCGACCCCGTTTTTGTCACCGCCCTTTTCGGCTTGAGGCGCTTGCTCGCTCGGCTTGAGCACGGCCTCGTCCGAGGGCGGAGGTGGGCTCGCAGCCTTGCAGGCGCCGAGCGCAGCCATCAGCGTGAACGCAACCACCACCTCGTGCCTGGTCATGCGGCGCTCCTGTCGAGACGAAGACGGCGCTTGCTTGGTAGTCGATCGGCGCTTCATTGTCGAGTTCGACCAGCCGGTTGCGGTCGCACCTGCGATCAGCCGGCGCCTGTGGTCGGCGCCCGCGCATCGCGCACCGCTGTCGCGAATTCGACGTCTTGATGCAGCAGGCGGCGGTACCGCACGAGCTGCGCGGGTCGGTTCATGCACACCGCACCGGTCAGGCGCCCGTCCCGGCCGTAGAGCGCCACCAGTTTCCGCTCGGCGAGCGCGCCCTCCACGATCTGCACGTCGTCGTCGGCACGGACCGAGCCCACGACCTGCAGTTTCAGGTCGTACTGATCTGACCAGAAATAGGGCACGGGCGCGAACGGCTCTCGGAACGTGACGCCTCCGAGCAAACGATCCACTGCGTGGCTCGCCATCTCGCCGGCGTTGCTCCAGTGCTCCACGCGCCGGCGTTCGTCGAAGCGCGGATTGCGCCAGCATGCGACGTCGCCGGCGGCCACCACGTCGGGCAGCGACGTGGCGCACGTCTCGTCGCACAGAACGCCGTCGGAGATCGCGATGCCAGAGCCTGCGAGCCACTCGACCGCGGGCTGCACGCCCACGCCAACCACGACCAGATCGGCTTCGACCGCGCTGCCGTCCGTGAGCCGCACGCGCTCCACTCGGCCGTGGCCTTCGAGCCCGACCACGCCGACACCGCAGCGCAACGAAACCCCGTGATCCCGATGCAAGTCCGCGAGCACGGAAGCCATGTCGGAGCCGAGCTTGTTCGAGAGCGGGAGCGGCAAGGGCTCGACCGCCGTCACTGCGAGCCCGAGCGTGCGACACGAAGCCGCCACCTCGAGCCCGATGAAGCCCGCGCCCACCACGCACACCCGGGGACGCGCGTCCAGCGCCTGCCGCAGCGCGAGCGCGTCGTCCAGCGTGCGTAGCACGTGCACGCCTCGAAGCGCTGGAGCGCCCGCCAGCGTGCGTGGAGTCGCGCCGGTCGCGATGACCAGTCCGTCATAGCCGAGCTCACTGCCGTCGGCGAGCTGCAACACGCGCCGCGCCGGATCGAGGCGCTCGGCTCGCACACCGAGGCGCAGATCGAGAGCGAGCGCGTGCAGGTCGGCTTGGCTGCGAAGCTGCACCCGCTCCGCGGTCCACTCGCCGCGCAGCAGCTGCTTCGACAGCGGCGGCCGGTCGTAGGGCGCATGCGGCTCCGCGCCGACCAGCGCGAGCGATCCGTCGAACCCGCGCCGTCGCAATGCCTCGGCCGCGCGCAACCCCGCGAGCGACGCTCCGACCACGACCACGCGCCGCAACACGGTCCGGGCCTCAACCCTCGATCTTGATCGCGCCCGTGGGGCATTCGCGCGCGGCCGTCTCGACCTTCTTGCGCAGCGTCTCCTTGGGGCTCTCGTCGAGGATGTAGAGGAAGCCGTCGTCACGCAGCTCGAAGACCTCAGGCGCGGCTTGCGTGCAAAGTCCGTGGCTCTGGCACACCTCGAAATCGACGACGACCTTCATCTTTTTCTCCCTCCTTGGGCGCCTAGCCATAGCACGCACGGGCGATTTTGGTTTGACATACGCTTTCGTATGCTAACATGCCGTGGACGTCGAGATCGCTCCTACTGAATCGAACGTTCAGTACCGCGCGCGGAGGTCCCCGACATGCAATCGATGGTGGTGCCCAAGCTCGAAGCACGCGATCGGACGATCGGCCCGACGCACGCTTGGGTGCTGCACCTGTGGGCGTTCTTCCTGCCCGTGCTCAACCTCGCGTTCCTGCTGACCGGACCGCACTCCTGGCAGGTTGCACTGCTCTGGACGGTTCCGATCTGGATCTTGGTGCTGGTCGACACGCGCGCGCCGGGCGATCTGCGGCAACCCGAGGAGGGCGCGCCGAGCTGGCCGTTCGACTTGCAGGTCTACCTGCTCGTCGCGCTGCAGATCACGAACCACGTGATGCTCGGCGTGTTCGCGTCGAAGCTCGCTGTCTGGCCGGCGCACGACCTCGGCAAGACCCTCGCGAACTTTCTCGCGACACAGACCATGTGCGGTGTGACCGCAGGCTACTCCGGCATCGTCGTCGCGCACGAGCTCGTGCACCGGCGCAACCGCTTTCAATATTTCCTCGGTCGGCTGCTCTTGATGTTCGTCTGCTACGAGCAGTTCGCGACCGAGCACGTCCGCGGTCACCATCCCCGCATCGGCACCAAGGAAGACCCGGCGACTGCGCGCTTCGGCGAGACCTTCCGCGAGTTCTTCTTCCGCACCGTGCCGGCTCAGTTCAAGAGCGCGTGGCACCTCGAAAAGGTGCGTCTCGGCGACGAGCAGATGCGCTGGTACGACCCGCGCATGCTGCGCCACCGCGTGCTGCAGGGCGTGCTCGCGGAGGTCGCGATCACCGCCGGCTTCTATGTCTTCTTCGGCTGGCTCGCGATGGTGTTCTTCCTGCTCCAAGCGCGCATGGCCTTCATGCTGCTCGAGGTCGTGAACTACATCGAGCACTGGGGCCTCACGCGGGCAGGCAAGACCGTCACCAACCTGGATTCTTGGGACACCGACAACTGGTTCACGCTGCACACGCTGGTCGGTCTGTCGCGTCATTCCGACCACCACGCGCGCGCGTCGCGTCCGTATCAACTGCTGCGCCGCTTCGAGGAGAGCCCCAAGATGCCGGCCGGCTACTACGGTACGGTGGTGCTCGCGCTCATGGACAACGAGCGCTACCGCAAGCTCGCAACGGCCGAGCTCGAGCGCAAGAAGCTCGGGCCTTTCCGCGAGCACGCAGGCGCGCCGGCGCAATCGGACGCAACCGCGCTCGGCTCGCCTGCCGCGCAAGCCGTCCCGGCGTGATTCAAGGAGCGGTGCGCGTCAGCACTGCTTCTGCGCGCCGGGCCCACTCGAGATCGAGCTCGGTCACCGCCTGCGCGTCGTGCGTGCACAGATCGACCACCACGAGGCCGTAGACGTTGCGCCACTCCGGGTGGTGATTGAGAGACTCGGATACCAGCGCCATCGAGCTCATGAAGCCGAACGCGTGGACGAAGTCGCCGAGCTGCAGCTCGCGGTGCAGCTTGCCCTCGCGCAAGCTCCAACCGGGCAGGCTCTGCAGCGCCGCCGTGATCTCCTGCGCACCGAGCGCGCGTCGTTTCACCGCACGCTCCGTCCGAGCAGCGGCGCGATCGCGAGCAGCAGGACCAGCACGCCGAGGTGGCCGAGCAGCATGTGGAGCGGCGCGGTCACCGGGCAGATCACCTGAAGCAGGAAGTTCGCGAGCAAGCCTGCGCCTGCGGCCATCAGCGACGAGCGCGCGAGCCCGCCGCGGTCGAGCGAGACCAGCAAGCTCAGAAACGGCAGCGCGAGCCCGAGGCCGATGACGAAGCACGGCACCGCGCGGAACACGGCAAACCCGAAGCCCGGCAGGTGGAATGACGCCGGGTGGCCATCTCGCACTTCCGGCAACAGGTAGAGCAGCACGAGCCAGGCCGCGCCCGCGAGCGGTGCACCGGCAAAGAGCCAAGCCGGAGGGGCAGCGAGCTGCAGCGGGCGCATCGCCAGCCACAGGCAGGCCGCACCGAGCGCTCCGATCGTGACGAGCGACAGGAGCATGCGCGACTGCGGGTACAGCTCGATGTCGGGGCGCGGAAAGCGGAGCGCGGCCATCGCCACGAGCACCGCGGCGCTTCCGACCACCAGCGCCACCCGTGTCGTCGTGGATCGCGAGCGCAGGAAAGCGCCCGCACCGCGCTCGGCCTGCATCTGCTGCTGGACCTCGGCGAACAGGGCGTCCACGTCGGGCGGCTCGCCTCCCACTCGGGCGAGCACTTCGAGCTCTGCACGCACCGCGCCGTCACCGAGGTCTCCCTCGGTGCGCCCGTGCTCTGCGCCCTTGCTACTGGCCATCTTCGTCCTTCGGCCGGCGTGCCCTCGAAGGGCGCACTGCGCCCCTCGACGTTCTACGCTCGGGTTGGGGGGGTTCGTTACTCATGCTCGGGCAAAATCTTCCGGAGCCGCTCGTAGCCGCGGTGGGCGCGCACACGCACTGCAGCCACGCTGGCGCCCACGATGCGGGCGATCTCCTCGTAGGGGCTGTCCTCGAACCAATGGAGCTCGATCACCTCGCGCTGTTGCTCGGGCAGGGTCGCCAGCGCGGCGCGCACCCGAGCCAGACGCTCGCCGTCCTCGCCAGGAGCCGCGTGAGGCTCGCGCGCACGCGCGATGGCCGACAGATCGGCCTCGAGCGGCTGCTCCCGCCTGCGGCCTTGCCGGCGGTAGTGCTCCCGCACCAGGTTCATCGCGATCGTGAACAGCCACGGCCGCAGCCGTGAGTCGCGGCGAAAATCGTTGCGCGCGCGGTGCATGTGCAGCAGCGTCTGCTGCACCAGGTCGCGCGCGTCGTCGTCGCTGCCGAGGCGCCGACGCACCATGCGGTAGAGCACGGCCGCATACCGATCGAAGAGCGCGCGGAACGCAGCGGCGTCTCCTGCCACGTAGGCGGCCATCAGCTCTTCGTCGCTCGGCTCTCGCTGTTCCACGCCGTGCCCGCCGCAGTGTAGGCCGCTGCATACCAGGCCGCACAAAAAACTCGCGCGGTCAATTTTGAGTGTAACTCAAGTCCTTCACTTCGCGCCGCCAGTGCGTGGAGTCTCTGGATCCACGCTGGATCGTGCACATCCCGCGGCGCTCAATAAATCGCGTGCTTTGTCGGCGATGCACGAACGCGTGTACGCTATCGATTGACACGAGCCACGCGTGCGGCTTAGCACCGAACATGCTAGGTGCGCGTGCGCGGCAACGCGGCGGACAGTCCGCCGACAGCGCTGCGAGAAGCAAGAACCCATGGAACTGACGGCAACAACCCGAAGCATCAGTCTGGCCTCGGCGATGAACGCGCGTGATCGGCGCGGCAAGATCGTCACGGCGCTGTACCGCTGCATGTCGAAGAAGGGTTATGCAGCCACGACGCTTTGCGACATCGCCGAAGAAGCCGGGATGACGTCGAGCCACTTGCTCTACTACTACCCGGGCAAGGAGGCGATTCTCGAAGCCTTCTTCAAAGCCGTCACCAAGCGCATCGAGAAGCAGATGACCGAGCTGAAGGACCGCGATCCGGTCGAGCGCATCGAAGCGATCGCGGATCTGTTCTTGAGCACGAAGGGCATGCGCAAGGCGGACGAAGCCGTGATGCTCGACCTGTACGGTCAAGCTGTGCAGAACAAGATCATGCGCCGGCTCAAGGTGGCTCACGATCGGCACATCAAAGACATGTTCGTCGAGCTCTTCTCGCAGCTCGCGAGCGCAGCCGACGCCAGCCCGGAAGACTCGGCACAGGCCGCGTACGCAATCCTCTTCGGCTTGCGAGCGAGCTCGTTCTACGATCCGCAGCTCGGCCCGGCACAAGCCAACCGCCTCTTCAAGCAGGCGCTGTTCCGCTTGGCAGACGTGAAAGAGCCGCAGCGCCGGCTTGTGGGTTAGCGGGCAACCGGGAGGCACGCGCCTCCCCCGCCCGTTGGGCAGAGCCGCTAAGGCATTGAAAGTGCAGCGCTATTGGCGCGTGCGGAACGGTCTCGCCAATTCCTCCTTGACATCATCGTGACAGTTGTTAGTGTGACAGTCGTGAATGATGCATTGTGCAGTGGCGCGTTTGGGCGCCCTTTAGACTCGAGGAGATTAGCCATGCGTCTGCATGAGAAACACGTTTCGATTCGTACCTTGGGGACGGCCTTGGCCGCCCTGACCGTCGCCCTGCCTGTCGCGCTCTCGGCGCTGCTGCCGGGCAAGACCGATGCGCTCGTCCCGTTCGCGCTGATGTTGCCGTTCGTCACGATGGGCCTGCTCGACGCGGCCCTGAGCCACGACCGCCACGCGCGCAGCTGACGGGAACTAGAACTCGCTGGAGTTCAGCTCGCCGGTGCGGCCACCCGGTGGGCGGCGAGTGGGGTGGGCGGTCGGCGTGGCCTCGGCCTCGGCATGGTGGTGGCCGTGGGCGCTGTCGGCGTGCGAGGGCTGCGCCGCCGCGGCACCCTCCTCCGGCCTGAGCTGAGGCTCTGCGGGCAAGACCTGCTTCGTCCCCGCGCGCTCCATCGCAGCGCCCGCGTCAGCGACCGCACGGGCAACCGCCTCGGGGTGTACGGGCGCAGGCGGCGCGCTCGCCGCGGCGTGAGGGGTCGCAGGCGCGCCGGCCGGCTGCACCACATTCTCGGCTGTGTTGCGCTCGGACCCCCGCAACAAGGCCAGTACGACCCCGCCGAGCAGCAGCACGACGACCACCGCGGCCAGCACCAACGGCTTCCGCTTGCCGCGCAACGCCACAGTCGACGCCGAGGTGAACGGTGTCGTCCCGGTGGCCAGGCGGCTCGCGCGCCCGGTCGGATCCACGCGATCGAGCGAGAACGTCGCCCCCTCCGCGAAAGGCTCGAGCGCGCGCGCGAGCGCTTCGACGCTCTGGTAGCGCTGCTGCGGCTCGCGCGCCATGGCCCGCATCACCACCTCCTCGAGCCCCGGCGGTAGCTCCTTGCGGAGCTCGCGCGGCCGCTTGGGCGTACCCATCGCGATCTCGAGGATCAGCGCGCTGTACGCGTCCGCGTCGAACGGCACCTGGCCGGTGAGCGCCTCGTACAGGATCACGCCGAATGCGTAGACGTCGGTGCGTTGATCGACCTCGGACGAGCCGCGGATCTGCTCGGGCGACATGTAATAGGGCGTGCCCATCACCGCGCCGGTGCGAGTCAGCCGCGGATTGAGCTGAGCTTCGCCCACGGTCGACACCTTGGAGATGCCGAAATCGAGCACCTTGGGCTCGCGAAACGACCCGTCTGTGCCGCGGCACAGAAAGATGTTGTCGGGCTTGAGGTCGCGATGGACCACGCCCATCGCGTGCGCGGCTGCGACGCCACGCATCGCGGGCAGCAACAATTGGATTACCTGCCGCGCGTCGAGCCCGCCGCGGTTGAGCGCCTTGGTGAGCGGCTCGCCAGTCAGGTACTCCATCACCAGAAAGATCGAGCCCTCGTGCTCGCCCACGTCGTAGATGTCGACCACGTTCGGATGGTCGATGCGGCCCGCGGCGTGCGCCTCGCGCATGAAGCGCTGCACCGCACCCTCGTCAGCAGCCAGCGCGGGCAGCATCCACTTGAGCGCGACGCGCTTGCCAGTGACCTTGTGGCTGGCGGCGAACACCGCGCCCATCCCGCCTTCGCCGATGATGGTCTCGATGCGGTACTTCCCGGCGACCACATCGCCTGGCTGCGGCATCGCTCGGTCCGCCACTGTGTCCTCGCTCCGTTTCGGGGCTCAGCTTACGCAATCGCCCGTGGGCTTGTCACTTTAGCCCGGCGTGCGCGAGTCGACCGCCGGCGCTCGAGCCAATCCTAGAATTTTTGGGCCCGCCTGCAAGTGTGCACCACAATACGCGCGCGCACCCACATTTCCGAGCCGGTGCGCCGCGTTACACGAGCCCGCGCACGGCGGCCGGCATCTCTTTGGCCACTCGGATGATGGGGATGCCGGTCTGCACGTTCTTGACCATCTCCGCCATGCAGCGCGGCAGGTCCTCGAACGCGTAGATCTCCTTGTGCACGGTCGGCTTGAAGACCTTGCCGTAGAGCTCGGTGGCCGCAACCACGCCCGCCAGCGTCTCGTAGTGGGTGTGGTCGATCGTCACCTGCTTCACCGACATGAGCGTCGAGTTGTAGGTCACGACCTGCGAGAGCTGCCATCCTGCGCTCACGTTCACACCGCAGCGCCCGGACACGGCGAGGCCGGCATCGAAGCACGGACCGCGCAGCATGTCGCAGACGAGGTGCATGCCCTCGTCGCCGGTCAGCTTCTTGCACTCCTTGCCGAACGCCTTGATGTCGTCCTTGCTCTTGAAGCGATTGAACGCCTTCTGATCGATCGGCACGATGCCGAGCTTCTCGAGCGCGGCACGCCGCTCGGGGCTGCCCGAGCAAAAATAGGCGTTGTGACCCTCGGCCTTGGCCAGCATCAGAAACAGCTCGCCCACGCCGCCGCCGAAGCTCATCGCGTTCACCACCGCGCGCTGCTCGCGCGGAACCTTCACGCGGTACATCGCGATCGCCCGCCGCCACAGGTGATAGGCGGTCGGCGCGCGCAGTGGAAGCGCGGCCATCTCCCATAGGTTGAGGCCGCATTTCAGCGGAGCTGGGACGAGCTGCCAGTCACCGACCACCGCAGCCTCGCCGTACCAGCCGATCGAGTCCGGCTGGTCGTAAGCCCAGATGCGGAGCGGAAAGCCGTACGCGTCCGGCTCGCCGTTACAATGCGTGAGCACGATGTCGCCGGCCTTCCAGCGCGTGACGCCGCTGCCGACCTCGACGACCTCGCCGAGCGCGCTGTTGCCGGGAAAGATCTTGCCGCCACGCACAGCCGTGATGTTCACGGTGTCTGCGAGCGCAGCATGGCCGACATTGTGCTCCGCCGACACGGCCAGGATCTTGAGCCTCACGTCACGCGGACCGACGGCCCGCAGCTCGAGCTCGTCGAGCTTGATGATCTTGGAGACGTCGACGTTATCGAAGTCGCCGCCGGCACGTTCGGCCTCGTGGGCCACCGCCTCGGCCATGATGGAATACGCGCGTGTCTTGCTCATGGTCGCTCCCTCGCTAGCCCTGCGCGCTCCCTCGCGCGGCGGCCTTGCATACAACGTTTCGGCCCGCCGCGCACGCGCCGCGCCCCTCGACGGCTTCGGTCGGCACCTCGATTTTGGGCCGATCATGCCCGCTTGGCACCGGCGCGCCTGCCCCGAACGGCGCGCGCCAACTTCATTTGCCGAAGAGGCTGCGTTTGGGAGATCATCGCGGCATGGAGAGGCGGACGCGCCGGCGTCCGTAGAGCCGCCATCGCAAGCAAGATCGCCGCAGTGACGTTGCTGCTCGTGCTGGCCGTGGCTGGCCTCGCCGGCTACAGCGAGCTGCGCTTTCGTCGCCTGAGCGAAGCGCTCGACGCGCAGCTCGCGACGTACAAGCGCCAGCGCTGGGAGCGGCCCGTGCTGCGCGGCCAGCCAGCCGAAGGCAACGCGGGGCTGGATGCGCTGCAAGCAGTGCAGGGTTGGAAGGGCCTCGAGCCGCGCGTGCGAGACGCCCTCGCCGAGCAGCTCTACTACGGGCAAGCACTGACGAGCGCACAGCAGGCGCTCGTTCAGGCCAATGGCGCGCTGCTCGACAAGCTGCGCGCGGCGACACAGCTCGGCTGGTCGATGACGGAGGTGCAGGTGGAGCTCGGCGCCGCAGCACCGGTACCGCACTACCCAGAGGTGATGGACGCGGTGCTGCTCCTGCTCGGCCGCGCGCAAACCTCGGTGCCGGAGGAGTGCGTGATGATCGCCGCTGACGCGATGCGCCTCGGGCAGGATTTGGTGCCCGGCGGGCCGCTCGAAGCAGCCAGCGTGTCGATGCGCATCACGAGCGTGGCGACGCCGGTGTTGTTGCACTGCCTGACGGCTCCAGGTGGCGTCGACCCGATCACCCGCGCGGCGCGCGAGCTGCGCACGCTCGCGACCCATCCGCCTCCGACCGGCGGCGGCATCGAGCTCCTGGACCTGCAAGCCGAGGTCGAGCTGCGCGGGCTCGCGGAGCTGTTCCCGAAGGACTCGCCGGACTCACCGTTCCGGCGGTTGCGAGATCGACCGGCGCTCTTCGAAGCCTGGGAGCGCTTCGAAACCCCGGCGCGCTGGCGGGCCGACATCTCGCCCGCGCAATACCCGCAGTCGCTCGACAGCTGGCTGCGGGAGCAGGATTCGCGAGCGCGCTCGGGGCTCGTGCTGGTCGGCGACGCGAGCTCTTCGGTGCAGGGCTGGCTCTACGACGACATGCGCGGCCAAGCGCTCCTGCGCGCGCTGAGCGTGGGCCTCGCAACCTTGGCGGAGCGCGCGCGCAGGCAGCGCATGCCGCACGAGCCACCGGGCTTGAACGAGCCGGCGCTGCGCGACCCGTTCACCGGGCAGGCGTTCAAGTGGCGCGCCGCGCAGGACGGCAACGAGCTGAGCGTGTGGTCGGTGGGCGAGGA
>JBIOJD010000102.1:0-10645 GCA_044450485.1 Polyangiales bacterium
CGGTGACGGGCGCCTTGGTCGCATTCTGCGCCGTTCGCTCGAAGCGCAGCACCCGCCGGGCCTCGCGGTCGTACACGCCCTGAAAACGGTCACCGCTTCCCACCGGCCAGGTCACGGGTGCGGTCTGCAACCCGAGCACCTCTTCGACCTCGGTCATGAGCGCCATCGGGTCGCGCGCCGGCCGGTCGAGCTTGTTGACGAAGGTGACGATCGGGGTGCCCCGCATGCGGCAGACCTCGAAGAGCTTGCGGGTCTGCGCCTCGACGCCCTTGGCGGCGTCGATCAACATGATCGCGCAGTCGGCTGCGGTCAGGGTGCGGTAGGTGTCCTCGCTGAAGTCCTGGTGACCCGGCGTGTCGAGCAAGTTGTAGCGGTAGCCGCCGAATTCGAAGGCCATCGCGCTGGAGGTGACCGAGATCCCGCGCTTGCGCTCGATCTCCATCCAGTCGCTCGTCGCTGCCCGCTGCGCCTTGCGCGACTTGACCGCGCCCGCGGCATGGATCGCGCCGCCGTACAAGAGCAGCTTCTCTGTGAGCGTGGTCTTGCCAGCGTCCGGGTGGGAGATGATGGCGAAAGTTCGCCTGCGCTCGAATTCGTGGGCCATCGGAGCCCGCTAGCTTGGCCGCGCCGCCGGCGAAAGCAAGCGTTCGGCGCGGGTGCGCGAAACGCTTGGCTCGGCCGGTGTTTGTCGCTACACCGGCGGGGCATGCTCTATCGCGAGCTGATCCAGCCGCTGCTGTTTCTGCTCCCCGCGGAAACGGCGCATCGCTTGGTGATCGGGCTGATGCGCTTCATGAGCCGCGTGCCGCTCGGCGTTCGCGTGCTCGGCCTGTTCTTCGGCAAGCCCGACCCGTCGTTGCGCGTCCAGGCGTTCGGGCGCGAGCTGAGCTCGCCGCTCGGCCTCGCGGCCGGGCTCGACAAGGACGCCGAGGCGTTCCAGGCATTCTTCGCGCTCGGTTTCGGCTTCGTCGAGGTCGGCACGCTGACCGCGCAACCGCAGCCCGGCAACCCGCTGCCGCGCTTGTTTCGTCTGCCGGCCGACCGCGCGCTGGTGAACCGCATGGGGTTCAACAATCGGGGCGCGGCCGATGCGGCGCAGAGGCTGACGGCGTCGCGGCCGGAGAGCACCCTGCTTGGCGTGAACATCGGCAAGAGCAAGGCCGCCGCGCCCGAGCAAGCGATCGAGGACTATGTTGCGAGCGCTCGGGTGCTCGCACAGCACGCGGACTACATGGTGGTGAACGTGAGCTCGCCCAACACGCCCGGCTTGCGAGACTTGCAGGCCGTCGACGCGCTCCGGCCGCTCCTGGTGTCGGTGCGTGCGGCGCTCGATGCGGTGTCGCCTGAGCGGCGGGTGCCGTTGCTCTGCAAGATCGCGCCCGACCTGGCCGATGCAGACGTCGATGCCGTTGCGGACCTCGCGCTCGAGCTCGGTCTCGACGGAATCGTGGCCGTGAATACCACCGTGAAGCGCGAAGGCCTGCGCAGCGCCGGGCCCGAGGTGGAGCGCTGCGGGCAAGGCGGGCTTTCGGGCGCTCCGCTCGCGGCGCGTGCGCTCGAAGTCCTGCGCAGGTTGCGGGGACGCCTGGGCGACCGGCTCACGCTCGTCTCCGTCGGCGGCGTGCAGAGGGCCGACGACGTTTGGGACCGCCTCCGTGCGGGCGCGACGCTCGTTCAGATCTACACCGCGCTCGTGTACGACGGTCCGGGCCTCCCGCGCCGCATCGAACGGGAGCTCGCGCGCAAGCTGCGCGCTGCGGGCCTCCGCAACCTCTCGGAGTTGCGCGAGAATTCAGCGCCATAGCGCGAGCGCCGCCGATCGCCGCTCTGTTGGCCAGGCAAAGTCACCATTCCGCCAACGGTACGCACCCCTAAAAATGCGGACGGCCTTGCTTTTTGAGGTGCGATGCCCGAAGGCCCATGGTACACGACGCCTTCTCGGCCGCCCGGCCTGAGACACCCTGAAGATGAGGGTAATTTCCCGTTTTGGCCGAATCTTTAGGTTGACGAACTGAGAAATAGGCAATAAAAGTGGGTCAAAACCGGGTGAACGCCTCATGAAACCACGTCGCGACGAGCTGGGGCTCGACGAAATCGACCGCCGCATCCTGATGCTGCTGCAGGCGGACTGTAAGACCCCGCTGGCGAAGATCGGCGAGAAGGTCGGTTTGTCTGCGCCTTCGGTCGTCGATCGCGTGCGCAAGCTCGAGGCCGAGGGTTTCATCTGCGGCTACCACGCGCAGCTCGATGCGCGGCGGCTCGGGATGGACATCACCGCGTTCATCGGCGTGACGGTCGGCAACTCCAAGGGCATCGCGGTGTTCGAGGAGCAGCTCGAACGTCTGCCATCGGTGCTCGAGTGCCATCACGTCACCGGCAGCTACACGCTGCTGCTCAAGGTGAAGACGCGCGATACCCAGTCGCTCGAAGACTTGATCCGCACGCTGCGCTCGATCGACGGCGTGGAGCGGACCGAGACCAGCGTGGTGCTTTCGACCAAGGTCGAGAAGCTCGGGGTCGACGGCGCCGCGCTCGAAACGCCGCCCAGGGGGCGGCCGACCTTGGTGCGGGCCTGAGCCATGGGAATGAGCCTCGAACAGAGGGCCGAGCTGCTGCGCGCCGCCGAAGAGCACGGGATGTACCGGGCCGACCTCGAGCGCGATGCGTGCGGGATGGGTTTCGTGGCCCACATCAAAGGCCACAAGTCGCACGCGATCTTGGCTCAGGCGATCACCGTGCTCGAGAACCTCACCCACCGCGGCGCCACCGGTTGCGACCCTTGCACCGGTGACGGAGCCGGGATCAGCTCGCAGATCCCCGATCGCTTCTTTCGCCGCGTGTGCGGGCAGCGGGGCCTGGTGCTGCCCGAGGCCGGCCGCTACGGCGTCGGCATGTTGTTCCTGCCGGCGGCGTCCGAGCCGCAGGCGAGGGTCACCGCGATCGTGGAGCAGATCTGCGAGCGCGAGGGCGTGCGCGTGCTCGGCTGGCGCGATGTGCCCGTAGACCCACAAGCCTGCGGCGACCTCGCGCGCGAGTCGCTGCCGGCGATTCGGCAGCTCTTCGTGACCGCGGTGCGCGCGCTCGAGCCCGATGAGCTCGAGCGCAAGCTCTACGTGCTGCGTCGCAGCATGGAGAACGCGGTGCGCGACGCGGGTCTCGCGGCAAACGGCGGGTTCTACGCCTGCAGCCTGTCGAGCCGCACCATCGTCTACAAGGGCCTGCTGATCGCCGATCAGATGCCGCGCTTCTACGACGACCTGCGCGCAGAGGACTTCGAGACAGCTATCGCGCTCGTCCACTCGCGCTTCAGCACCAACACCTTTCCGAGCTGGGCACGCGCCCACCCCTACCGCTACATCTGCCACAACGGCGAGATCAACACCCTGCGCGGCAACCTGAACTCGATGCGCGCGCGGGAGAAGCAGTTCGTCTCGGACACGTTCGGCGACGACATCAAGAAGCTACAGCCCGTGATCTACGAGGGCGGCAGCGACTCGGAGAGCTTCGACAACGCGCTCGAGCTGCTGGTGCGCACCGGGCGCTCGCTGCCGCACGCGGTGATGATGATGATCCCCGAGGCGTGGCAGCAGCACGAGTCGATGGACGGCCAGAAGCGCGCTTTCTACGAGTACCACGCGTGCATGATGGAAGCGTGGGACGGACCCGCATCGATCGCGTTCACGGACGGTGCGCTCGTGGGTGCGGTGCTCGACCGCAACGGTCTGCGACCCTCGCGCTACGTGGTGACGAAGCAGGACGTCGTGGTGATGGCTTCGGAAGTCGGCGTGTTGGACATCGCGCCCGAGGACGTGGTGTGCAAGAGCCGCCTCGAGCCCGGCCGCATGCTGCTCGTCGACACGGTGGAAGGTCGCATCGTGGCCGACGAGGCGCTCAAGACCAAGATCAGCGCCCGCAAGCCCTATGCGAAGTGGCTGCGCGAGAACCTGCTGCGCCTCGACGACCTGCCCGAGCCCGACCCGGAGCGGTTGCCCTCGGAGCTCGATCACGAGACGTTGCTGCTGCGCCAGCGCGTCCACGGTTACACGCGCGAGGACATCCGTTTGGTGGTTCGCCCGATGGCCCAGAACGGCGAGGAAGCCGTGGGCTCGATGGGCAACGACACGCCGCTCGCCGTGCTGTCGGAGCGCCCGCAGATCGTCTTCAACTACTTCAAGCAGCAATTCGCGCAGGTCACGAATCCTCCGATCGATTCACTGCGCGAGAACCTGGTGATGTCGCTGCGCACCACGATCGGTGCGGAGCAGAACCTGTTCGAGGAGACGCCCGAGCACTGCCATCAGCTCCAGCTCGAGCGGCCGCTGCTCACGAACGCGGAGCTGCTGACCGTCAAGGGCCTCGACCACCGCGGGCTACGGACCAAGGTGATCGATGCGTTGTTCGACGTGAGCAAAGGCGGGCCTGGGCTCCGCGAGGCGCTCGACGTGCTTTGTGGCGCGGCGGCCAGCGCGATCGACGACGGCTACACGATTGTCGTGCTCAGCGACCGCAAGCACGACCGCACGCTCGCGCCCATTCCGTCGCTGCTCGCGACCGCGGCCGTGCACCATCATCTGATCCGCGAGGGCAAGCGCATGCGCTGCGGGCTCGTGGTCGAGTCGGGCGAGCCGCGCGAGGTTCAGCACTTCTGCTTGCTGCTCGGGTACGGCGCGAGCGCGGTGAACCCGTACCTCGCGTTCGAGATCATCCACAGCCAGGACCAGCAAGAGCTGCTGCGCAGGCTCGACGCTCGGTCCGCGATCAAGAACTACATCAAGGCCTGCGACAAGGGCATCCTCAAGGTGATGTCCAAGATGGGCATCTCGACGCTGCAGAGCTATCGCGGCGCGCAGATCTTCGAGGCGATCGGGCTCGGCAGCGAGGTCATCGACAAATACTTCACCTGGACCGCATCGCGCATCGAAGGCGTCGGGCTAGAGGAGATCGCGAACGAGACCGCGATTCGGCACCACCTGGCCTGGGAGGTGCCGTCGGTGCTCAACCAGGAGCTCGATCCCGGCGGCGTGTATCAGTGGCGACGGCGCGGCGAGCTCCACATGTACAACCCGCAGACCGTGGCGTCGTTGCAGCACGCGGTGCGCTCGGGCGAGTACAAGCTGTTCAAGAAGTACAGCGCGGGGGTGAACCAGTTGAGCCAGAAGGCCTGCACGATTCGCGGCTTGTTGCGCTTCAAGTCTGGCAAGCCGATTCCAATAGACCAGGTCGAGCCCGCGCGCGACATCGTCAAGCGCTTCAAAACCGGCGCGATGTCCTTCGGGTCTATTTCGAAGGAGGCGCACGAGAACATCGCGATTGCGATGAACCGCATCGGCGCGCGCAGCAACACCGGCGAAGGCGGCGAAGACCCCGCACGTTACGTGCCGGACAGCAACGGGGACTCGCGCCGCAGCGCGATCAAGCAGGTGGCGTCCGGCCGTTTCGGTGTGACCAGCCACTACCTCGTCAACTGCGACGAGCTGCAGATCAAGATGGCCCAGGGCGCGAAGCCAGGGGAGGGCGGTCAGCTTCCCGGCCACAAGGTCGACAAGATGATCGCGCGCGTGCGCTTCTCGACGCCGGGCGTGGATCTCATCTCTCCACCGCCGCATCACGACATCTACTCGATCGAGGACCTTGCCCAGCTCATTTTCGATCTGAAGAACGCGAACAACCGCGCTCGGATCAGCGTGAAGTTGGTGTCCGAGGTGGGCGTGGGCACCGTCGCCGCCGGCGTGGCCAAAGCCAAGGCGGACCTCGTGCTCATCAGCGGTGACTCGGGCGGCACGGGCGCGTCGCCGCTCACGTCGATCAAGTACGCGGGCACGCCGTGGGAGCTCGGCTTGGCCGAGACGCAGCAGACGCTGGTCGCGAACGGCCTGCGCTCGCGCATCCGTGTCGAGACCGACGGCCAGCTCAAGACCGGGCGCGACGTCGCAGTCGCCGCGTTGCTCGGGGCCGAGGAGTTCGGCTTCGGCACGGCGGCGTTGGTGTCGAGCGGCTGCATCATGATGCGCGTGTGCCACCTCAACACCTGCCCCGTGGGCGTGGCCACGCAGGACCCTGAGCTGCGCAAGCGCTTCACCGGACAGCCCGAGCACGTGATCAACTTCATGTTCTTCGTGGCTGAAGAGCTGCGCGAGATCATGGCCGAGCTCGGGTTCCGCACGCTGGCGGAGATGGTCGGGCGCGTGGACATGCTCGAGCCGGAGCAAGCCATCGAGCATTACAAAGCCAAGGGCCTGGACCTCCACCGAGTGCTCCACAAGCCGGAGCGACCCGGAGGCGGACTGCTCTGCGCCACCGAGAGCCAGCAGCACGGGCTGCAAGACGCGCTCGATCACCGCCTGATCGAGCTGTGCAAGGCGGCGCTCGATCATGGGCAGAAGGTGCGCCACGAGCTTCCGATCAAGAACGTGAACCGCACGACCTGCACCATGCTGTCGTCGGAGATCTCGCGGCGATACGGAGCAGAAGGACTACCCGCAGGCACCATCGAGCTGCTCTTCCGCGGCTCGGCGGGCCAGAGCTTCGGCGCGTTCATGGCGAGCGGCATCTCGGCGCGGATCGAGGGCGAGGCCAACGACTATCTCGGCAAGGGCCTGTCCGGCGGCCGCATCGTCGTGGTGCCGCCCAAGGGCGCGAGCTTCGTGCCGGAGCAGAACATCCTGGTCGGCAATGTGGTGCTCTACGGCGCCACTTCGGGAGAGGCGTTCTTGCGCGGTCGCGCAGGTGAGCGCTTCTGCGTGCGCAACAGCGGCGGCACCGCGGTCGTCGAAGGAGTGGGCGATCACGGCTGCGAGTACATGACCAAGGGCGTGGCGGTGATCCTCGGCAGCACCGGCCGCAACTTCGCCGCCGGCATGAGCGGCGGTGTCGCCTACGTGCTCGACGAGGACGGCACGTTCGAGAGCCGCTGCAACCAGGGTCTGGTCGACCTCGAAGGGCTCGAGCCCGCGGACGAGCTCGCGGTCAAGGAGCTGATCTCGCGTCACTTCGAGCTCACCGGCAGCAGCGTGGCGCAGCGGCTCCTGCGGAACTGGGCGGATTCGGCGCGCACGCTGGTCAAGGTGTTCCCGCGCGACTACAAACGCGTGCTCGCCGAGCAGCGCTACGACTCCGAGATCGCCGCACTGGCCACGGGACCCTAATCACCATGGGTAAGATCACCGGATTTCTGGAATTCAGCCGCGAGAAGCCGCCGCGCCGGCCAGTACGCGAGCGCCTTCGCGATTGGTCCGAGTTCGAAGGCGCGCTCGATCCGGAGAAGATCCGCGAGCAGGGCGGCCGTTGCATGGACTGCGGCGTGCCCTATTGCCATTCGGGCTGCCCGCTCGGCAACCTGATCCCGGACTGGAACGACTTCGTTTGGCGCGACCGCTGGCCGCAGGCCGTGGTGCGGCTGCACTCGACCAACAACTTTCCCGAGATCACGGGCCGCATCTGCCCGGCGCCGTGCGAGGAGGCCTGCACGCTCAACATCTCGGGCGAGCCGGTCACGATCAAGCAGGTCGAGCGACAGATCGCGGACTACGCGTACGCGCACGACATGCTCAAGCCGATGCTCGCTCCGAGCAAGACAGGCAAGAAGGTCGCGGTCGTGGGCTCTGGGCCTGCGGGTTTGGCCTGCGCGCAACAGCTCGCGCGCGCTGGCCACTCGCCCACGGTGTTCGAGCGCGACGACCGCATCGGCGGGCTGCTTCGCTACGGCATCCCGAACTTCAAGATGGAGAAGCACTATATCGACGCGCGGATGGAGCAGATGCGCGCCGAAGGGGTGACCTTTCGCCCGAGCACGAACGTCGGCGTCGACCTTCCTGCAAAGACGCTGCGCGATGAATTCGACGCGGTCGTGCTCGCGGGCGGCGCGACGGATCCGCGCGACCTCGTGGTTCCTGGACGCGAGCTTCGCGGCGTGCACTTCGCGATGGAGTTTCTGACCCAGCAGAACCGCATCTGCGAGGGCGACGCGGTCGAGGGCCAGATCAGCGCCAAGGGCAAGCACGTGGTCATCATCGGCGGTGGCGACACCGGCTCGGACTGCCTCGGCACGAGCAACCGCCACGGCGCGAAGTCGGTGCACCAGTTCGAGCTCTTGCCGAAGCCTCCCGACGAGCGGCCCGAGGGCATGCCGTGGCCGTACTGGCCGCTGATCCTGCGCACGAGCAGCTCGCACGAGGAGGGCGTGACGCGCGACTTCAGCATCAATACCGTGCGCTTCAGTGGTGACGCGAAGGGCAACGTGAAGAAGCTCCACGGCGTACATCTCCGCTGGGTCAAAGGTGAGAACGGCCGGCAGCGCATGGAGCAGATCCCGGGAAGCGAGTTCGAGATGAACGCGGACCTCGTGCTGCTGGCGATGGGCTTCGTCGGGCCCGAGAAGGGGCCCCTGCTGCAAGGTCTCGGCGTGGAGCTCACCGAGCGCGGCAACGTGAAGGTCAGCCCCAGCTTCGCGACCAGCGCCAAGGGTGTGTTCTCCTGCGGCGACATGCGGCGCGGTCAATCGCTCGTGGTGTGGGCGATCTGGGAAGGTCGCGAATGCGCACGCGGCGTCGATGCGTTCCTGCGCGGCCAAACCGACTTATTGGCGAGCCCGGACACGAGCCCGCTCGTGCTCGACCCCTAGAGGCCTGCGTGGCGGAGCGCTCGAAAACGCCGGACGCGCTCCGGGCCCTGCGCAAGCGCATCGATGCGCTCGACGCCGAGGTGCTCGAGCTGCTGGCCAAGCGCATGCAGGTGGTCTCCGAAGTGGCCGCGGTCAAGCGCGCGGAAGGCGCCCAGATCCGCGATTTCGAGCGCGAGCGCGAGGTGCTCGACGACCGACGCGCGCGCGCCGAGACGCTGGGACTGCCGACGGGCCCTGTGGAGTCGATCTACCGGCAGATCATGCTCGCCAGCCGCGACCACCAGGCCGCGCTCGGCGTTGGCGCGCCGAGGCAAATCGCGCCGCGCAAGGTGGTGGTGATCGGGGGCGCGGGCAAGATGGGCGCGCTCGTGGCCAAGCTGTTCCGCGAGATTGGCCACGACGTCACGGTCGCCGACGTGCAGACGACACTGCGACCGGAAGAGGCCGCCGCGAGCGCCGACGTGGTCGTGATCTCGGTGCCGATTCAGGTGACGACCAGCGTGATCGAGCAGCTCGGACGACTCGTCCGCACCGACGCGTTGTTGATGGACGTCACCTCGGTCAAGCAAGCGCCGCTTGCGGCCATGCTGGCGTCGACTCGTGCGAGCGTGGTCGGGACGCACCCGATGTTCGGGCCCGGCGTACACACGCTCCAGGGTCAACGCGTGGTGCTCTGCCGCGGGCGCGGGGACGCGTGGTACGACTGGCTCGCGCAGATGTTGCAGGCCCGCGGTCTGACCGTGACCGAGAGCAGCGCCGACGAGCACGACCGCGTGATGGCGCTGGTCCAGGTGCTCACCCACTTCCAGACCCAGGTGCTCGGCTGGGCGCTCTCGCGCAGCGGCGTTTCGCTCGAACAATCGCGGCGGTTCACTTCGCCTGCCTACTTGATGGAGCTCTATGTCTGCGCTCGCCACTTCGCCCAAGACCCGTTGCTCTATGGTCCGATCGAGATGCTCAACCCCGGCACAGAAGGGGTGACCACCGCCTTCCGCCGCGCCGCCGAAGAACTGAGCGACATTCTGAAGGCCCACGACCAAGCGCGCTTCAATCAGATGTTCGAGGACGTCCGCGCCTACTTCGGCAGCTTCGCGGCCGAAGCCACCGAGCAGTCGAGCTTCCTCATCGACCGCCTGGTCGAGCGCACGCTCGGGTAGGGGGGCGACGCCGCGCGGCCAAAGCCGGTTTCCTGCCGCGCTTCCCCGTGCCAAGCTGTGCGCCACGGACCGGCCGGGGCCGGTCGCGACGAGGCAAAGAGCGAGCATGGGCACGTTTGCAGGCGCTTTCACCGCGATGATCACGCCGTTCCGCAACGACGCGGTGGACGAGCGGGCGTTGCGCGACTTGGTCGAAGATCAGATCGCCAAGGGTATCGATGGGCTCGTGCCGTGCGGCACGACCGGCGAAAGCGCAGGCCTGAGCCACGCCGAGTACGTGAAGGTCGTGTCGGTGACCGTGGAGCAGGCGAAGCGGCGCGTGCCGGTGATGGCTGGCGCGGGCAGCGCGTCGACCCGCCACGCCATTGAGCTCGCCCAGCTCGCCAAGAAGGCCGGTGTGGATGGTCTGCTGGTCGTCGCGCCTTATTATGTGCGGCCGTCGCAGGATGGTCTGTACGCACACTTTGCGGCCGTCGCTGCCGCCGTCGATCTGCCGATCGCGCTCTACAACATCCCGATCCGCTGCGGGGTGGACGTATCGCTGCAAACGCTCGAACGGCTGGCGGACGTGCCTTCGATCGTCGCGATCAAAGAAGCGAGCGGCAACGTGATTCGCAGCGCGGACATCGCGGCCAAGCTCGGCGATCGCTTCACCATCTTGTCGGGCGACGACGGGCTCACGCTGCCGATCCTCTCTGTCGGCGGCCAAGGCGTGATCAGCGTCGCGTCGAACCTCTTGCCCGGCGAGGTCGCGCGGGTGGTGCACCTGTTCCGCGACGGCGACCTGGCGGGCGCGCGCGCGCTGTCCCAACGGCTGCGACCGCTGTACGAGGCGCTGTTCATCGAGCCGAACCCCGGCCCTATCAAG